>NZ_JAHGAH010000201.1:0-2500 GCF_030248475.1 Vibrio sp. D173a | reverse complement strand
CTGAACCTGTCTCACCCGCAACGATTACCACTTGGTTTTCTTCGATCGCTTTCGCAATGTCGTCGCGTTTTTGGCTGACTGGCAGGATTTCAGGGTATTCAATCGTTGGTTTGTAGCTACTGCGTTGCTCCACAACCATCATGGATTTGGCGATGTCTAATGCGATTTCATCAAACACAGCGTTACGTGCTGCGTCTTTTTTGATTTTACTTGCACCAGAGATTCGTTTACTCAAGCGGAAGCGGTCACGCATCATGCACTGGTTAAGTGCCTTGCGTAGTGACGCCGCGTTATTTACTTGAGCCTGAGGCGTAGCATTCTGAGAAGCTTGTGCTTGAGATGCATTAGCCTTCTTCGCTTTGGCATTTTGCGCACCATTTGACGGTGTCGCTTGCTCTTCAGCGGGATTCTTTTTTGGGGGCTGTGACGAAGTCAAAGCGTTTCCTATTCTTTTCATTACAAAAACTGCGCGGATTGTAGCACATAAGGGCTAGAACAAGATAATGGAAAGCAGTATCCAGCAATCATTCAATTTTTTCGAACAACTCAAGCAAGTCCATAGGATTTTGAGTCGATGAGCATTGCCTATAATGCATCACATAGCCGAAAGCACTTATTAAAGGAAATCCATATGTCTCGTGTACTAGCTCTTAAATCAAGCATCCTTGGCGATTACTCTCAATCAAACAAACTGGTTGAAGACTTCATCAAAAATGTAGACCAAGATAAGCTAACTGTTCGTGACTTAGCTGCAAATCCACTGCCAGTTCTAGACTTTTCAGCTGCCACAGCACTACGTGCAACAGAAGATCTTTCACAAGAGCAACAAGCGGTGGTTGACCTATCTGATACCCTAATTGAAGAAATCAAAGCAGCAGATACTTTGGTTATCGCAGCACCAATGTACAACTTCACGATTCCAACTCAGCTGAAAAACTGGATTGATTTGATTGCTCGTGCAGGCGTGACATTCAAATACACAGAAAACGGCGTTCAAGGTCTGATTGAAGGTAAGAAAGCAATCGTAGTCACCACCCGCGGCGGTCTTCATAAAGACTCACCAACCGACAGCATGACACTATACCTACGCACAGTATTGGGCTTTGTTGGTATCACGGATGTGGAGTTTGTTTACGCAGAAGCGCTTAACATGGGCGAAGACGCAGCAGCGAAAGGCATTTCAGACGCGCAAGGCCAATTGGCAACCTTGGCGTAAGATTGAATACAAACAAAAAGGGATTGGTTCGCGCCAATCCCTTTTTTATCGTTTTAAGTCAAAATTGATCATGCTGTTGTAGCAGCTTTGTGCGCATTGTCCGCAACCTTTGCATTTGGCGGCGTCAATTTTAGGTTTGGCATCATCTTGCCATTGCAAGGCATCATAAGGGCAACTGTCCTCGCAACTACCGCAATAACCGTATAAGTTTTCGCAACTGTTCGAGATAGTTGCTATCAAGCCTGTAGACTCTATTTGGTTTGAAAGAGCCAATGTAGGACACGCCGACTTACACGCGCCGCATAAATCACACGCCGAGTAACTGATGTCTAACGCGGCTACGCCATCAACCATTTCTATGATTTGGCTTGGACATGCAGAAGCGCACTTTCCGCATCCATCACATAGCCTTGTGAACATCGACTCTTCCAACGCATACGGCGGTCTGGCTTTAACACGAGGCTCTTGAGCTTGCTCTACTGGCGCACGACGAAACGAAAACAGACGTCGCTTGCTTAGATCAACCGATTCAGACTGGTGCATCCGAGTAATCCCTCTTTGCTGGCACAACGACTTGGTATTGCTCACTCAAGGATTGAAGTAATTCTTCAGTAAGGCTCGACAATTTTGAGTAAGGCGCAAGAGTCACCGCTTTTTTGAAGCGCTTGTTGAAAAAGCCAAACCATGTCATCAAGTGCTCGCGCAACATTTCAGCCGCCAGTTTTTGTTGATCAGTTTCAATCAACATGCCTAACACCATCAGCATCAAGCCGATCTGGTCTTCTGGCTCACGTTGGTCAGATTCCAAAGCAAAACCACAACGCTGCAAGAAGTAACGATATTCAATGGTTGATTCGCCAAACAACACTGCTTCTTTATCTAGATAAGCCGAACCCCAAGGTGGCGCTGGCATCTCACCAATACCGGCAAACATACGATCGTGCTCCATTTGCAATGCCTCTTCACTCTCGCTTTGAAAGCTGCGCAGCATGTCATTAAGCGCTTCGATTGGCGTATCAGTATTGCTCAACAACGTATCGAGATTTGCCGCTGGGTAATCTTTTGGTTGGTAGTAAAACAGTGCACCAAACAGCTTAAGAACGATGCTGGTATCTTGTGGTTCAAGTTGAGAAATTTGCATGAAGTACCTTTGATGACTGGTGTTTTTATTCTTCGATTAAGTAAAACGGAAAAGAGATGGGACGAACACTCGCCCCACTCTATTAATTGTTATCAGTACAAATAATGGTTATCAGCACAAATAACGGTTATTAGGGCGTGTTG
>NZ_JAHGAH010000200.1:0-33669 GCF_030248475.1 Vibrio sp. D173a | reverse complement strand
CCACACAGATTGATAGGTTCTTATTTTTAAAGAGCTACTCTTCTTTGTGATTCACATCACTTCGGAAGAGGCGGCCATTCTAGCGAGATAATTTTCTGTGTCAAACACTTTTTGCTATTTATTTTATTTTCTAAAGTAAAAGCAATTAACTATTTCGTTTTTCTTTCTGACCTTGTCGACTTTGCTTTGAAGCCTTGTGAGCTCTGCCCTGTCGACAAGGAGGCATTATAGAGATCGCGCTCACATTGGCAAGCGTTATTTTGCAAAAATTGCAAAAATAATGGTTAAACGATGAGTTTTCGATCAAACCTTTATTTACCCAACTTTACCCCAAGAAAGCAAACAACTTATCCACAGAGTTATCCTTTTTCACCCTCTTTTTCTTCCTCTATAAATAAAGAAAGCTGCTTTACAGCAGCTTTCTTTATTTACCCTGAACACGACTTTCGCCAGAGCTAGCATCTAAATGCCTGAGCCATCCTGCTCACTACCGTCGTCTTCATGTAATCCACACTCACGCTTTAAGCCAAAGAAACGGGTTTCTTCTTCTGACATACCCGGCTCCCACGTTCTACTGGTATGGGTATCTCCTACTGATAAGTAGCCTTGCTCCCAAAGAGGGTGATAACTCAAACCATGCTCTTCTAGGTAGTAGTGCACATCCTTATTAGTCCAGTCGATCACTGGTAAGAATTTAAATATGCCATTTTGAATCGACAAGATTGGTAGACCTGCACGAGATTGACTTTGCTCTCGACGCAAACCTGAAAACCAAGTACCGACGTTTTGCTCACGTAGAGCTCGTCGCATTGGCTCGACTTTGTTTATCTTGTTGTACTTTTCAATTCCTTCTATACCTTGTTCCCAAAGTTTTCCATAACGTGCTTCTTGCCAATTGGCACTTTCTTTTGCTCGGTACACTTTAAGGTTGAGGTTCAGTTGCGCTTTCAGCTGGTCGATAAATTGATAAGTCTCTGCAAATAGATAACCGGTGTCCGTTAGGATAATTGGAATGTCCGGCTTTTGTTGTGTCACAAGATGGAGCATCACTGCGGCTTGGATACCGAAACTGGAAGAGACTGCGAACTCCCCTTCCAAGTTCTCCAATGCCCACTTTACTCTCTCTTGTGCCGAAAGCTGTTCGAGCTCGACATTGATTTGAGCAAGACGGAGGATTTGCTCCGTCTTTGTTAATGTCAGTAACTCTGCTAGCTCCGGTTTGGACGCTACAGAATCAAGCATGGAAGTCCCTCTTTGATACGAACACTTCTTGGATAATGCCAGCTCGAATTGTGAAGTCACCAAATGCTTCGCCTTCTTCACGTTCAGCAGCCCAACGAGCCACCAGCAGATCAATCTCTTCTAAGATTTGCTTATCCGTAATGTTCTCTTTATACATCTTCGGTACTCGAGTACCACCGCGGTTACCACCTAGGTGTAAGTTGTATCGACCTGGTGCTTTACCAACTAAGCCGATTTCTGCCAGCATTGCTCGACCACAACCATTTGGACACCCTGTTACACGAAGAATGATGTTGTCTTCTTCAGGGATACCATGCTTTTCTAGAATACCTTCCACATCGGTTACGAACTGCGGTAGAAAGCGTTCTGCTTCTGCCATGGCTAAAGGACATGTAGGGAACGCCACACACGCCATCGAGTTCTTACGTTGTTCACTTACGCCGTCATCCATTAAGCCATGTTCACGAGCAATCTTCTCGATCTTCGCTTTTTGGCTTTTTGGTACACCAGCAACAATCAGGTTTTGGTTTGCTGTCATACGGAAATCGCCTTTATGGATTTTGGCAATTTCAGCAACGCCTGTCTTAAGTGGTTTACCCGGGAAATCTAATAGACGGCCGTTTTCGATGAAGAGTGCTAGGTGATGCTTACCATCTATCCCTTCAACCCAACCGATACGGTCACCACGTTCTCTGAATTCGTAAGGACGGCTTTGCTCAAACTTAACACCGGCACGTTTTTCTACTTCCGCTTTAAACACATCACTACCGACACGATCTAATGTGTATTTGGTTTTTGCATTCTTACGGTTAGAACGGTTACCCCAATCACGTTGAGTTGTTACTACAGCAGCAGCAACATCAAGTGTTTTCTCCAATGGAATAAAACCAAAGTCATCCGCTCTACGTGGGTAGGTTGACGTATCGCCATGCGTCATCGCTAGACCGCCACCAACAAGTACGTTAAAACCAACCAACTTGCCGTTATCTGCAATCGCTACGAAGTTAAGATCGTTAGCGTGTACGTCTACGTCATTTTGCGGTGGGATAACCACTGTGGTTTTAAACTTACGTGGTAAGTAGTTCTTACCTAGAATCGGTTCGTCTTCTTCCGTGCTTTCTACTTTTTCACCGTCCAACCAAATCTCTGCATAAGCACGTGTCTTCGGTAGTAGATGCTCACTGATCTTCTTCGCCCATTCGTAAGCTTCTTGGTGTAGCTCCGACTCCACTGGGTTAGTGGTACACAACACGTTACGGTTAACGTCACCCGCAGTTGCAATCGAGTCAATACCAATGCTGTTTAACGTTTGGTGCATCAACTTGATATTTGGTTTTAGCACGCCATGGAACTGGAACGTTTGACGAGTAGTAAGGCGAATACTTCCATATAAAGAGTGCTCGGTTGCAAACTTGTCGATCGCTAGCCATTGCTTTGGCGTAATGATGCCACCCGGCATACGCGCACGAAGCATGACATTGTGCAGCGGCTCCAACTTTTGTTTAGCACGCTCGTTACGGATATCGCGGTCATCTTGCTGGTACATTCCGTGAAAACGAATCAATTGGAAGTTGTCTGCAGTAAAGCCACCAGTAATACGGTCTTGCAGATCTTGTTCAATCGTTCCACGCAGTAAGTTACTTTCTCTTTTAAGGCGCTCATTATCCGAGAGTGGACCAAGCACCTCACCTAATACTTCTTGGCTGTTTGATTGTTGATTCGCGCTCATTAGTACACATCCCTTTGGTAACGTTTCGCTTTACGTAGATCGTTGATAAATGCTTCGGCTTCTTCACGAGATAGCTTGCCTTGTTGCTCGGCTACAAATACCAGCGCATCGTGAACATCTTTTGCCATACGAGTGGCATCACCACATACATAGATGTAGGCACCATCTTGAATCCATTGCCAAACTTGTTCAGCGTTTTCTAGGATGCGATGTTGAACATAAACCTTCTCTGCTTGGTCACGGCTAAACGCAACATCAAGGCGAGTCAGCAAACCTGACTTGAGGTACTTCTGCCATTCCACTTGGTAAAGGAAATCTTGAGTAAAGGTACGGTCACCAAAGAACAACCAGTTCTTGCCTTCCGCGTCACGGTTATCACGCTCCTGAATAAAGCTGCGGAAAGGCGCAATACCAGTACCAGGACCAACCATGATGATTGGAGTGTTGTCATCTTGTGGCAGTTTGAAGTTATTGTTGTGCTCAACAAACACCTTCACTTCACCGCCTTCTTCTAGACGTTGAGCGAGGAAACTTGATGCTCCGCCATAGCGCTTTTCATTACCTTTGTCGTATTCAACCAAGTCTACGGTTAGATGAACTTCTTCATCTACTTCCGTTTGACTCGAAGCGATAGAATATAGACGAGGTGTCAATCGACGAAGCAAACCAACCAATTCTTCTGCACTTAGCTTGGTCTTCTTCTCTGCAAGTACATCTACAACTTGCGTATTTGCAGCGTACTCACGAAGCTTGTCTTTATCTTCCACTAGCTTTTGCAGTTTCTTACTACCAGATAACTCTGCGAATTTAGTGACAAACTGAGGGTTTGATGCGGTGATTTCGTACTTGCTAACCAATGCACTATGAATAGAAAGGCTTTCGCCATCCACTTCAACACTTTCTACACCGGATAGACCAGCCTTAGCTAAGATAGCGTTGGCTAATTCTGAACTATTGTCGAACCAAACACCTAGCGCATCACCTGGCTGATAGGTCAAACCCGACTCTTCGAGATCAATCTCTACATGGCGAACGTCTTTACCTGAATCACGGCCCGTGATTTTCTGGCTGGTCAGTAACGTTGCGGTATATGGGTTTTGCTTGTTATAAGCAGAATGTCCTGGAGCGGCTTGACCAACAGGTAGTTGAACGACTTCTGCTTCATTACCTGAAGAAAGAGCTTCTTTTACTTGTTCAAGCGCTTGCTTACGCCATTCTGCAGCCAGCGCTTCATAATCCACATCACAATCAATGCGATCGATGAAGGCAGTTGCGCCTAACTTAGACAAGTAAGTATCGAAGTCTTTGCCCGTTTGGCAGAAGAACTCATAACTAGAATCACCCAGTGCAATCACGGCGTATTGTAGATTTGGTAACTTGGGTGCTTTCTTAGATTGAAGGAACTCATGCAGTTCAATGGCATTGTCTGGCGCTTCGCCTTCACCATTGGTCGACGCCACGATGATCACGTGAGTCTCTTTTGCTAAGTTCTTGCCTTTGTAATCGCTAGCATCAAACAGCTCTACAGCAATGCCTTCTGCTTTGGCTTCTTGCTCTAGCGCTTCAGCAACGCCTTTCGCATTACCAGTTTGAGAAGCAAAAATGATGCTCAGCTTGCCTGCTGGTTTTGCAGCAACAGAAGCAGCCGCCTGTGCGATAGGCGTTGCAGCCGCTGCACTTGGTTGGTTTTGAGCGAGTCCCCAGAAGTAACCGCTGACCCATGCAAGTTGCTGTGAAGACAACTCTGAGACAGTTTGCTGGAGTGAGTTAAATTGCTGGTCATTAAGCGGGCTTGCGATTGGTGGATTGCCACCTTGCCCATTATTATCTTCCGACACTTTCTTGTGAGAATATTCATTCTGTTGAAAAGACATTGTCACGACATCCCTATTCATTGCGTGACGATAGATTAACCACTCTCTCTAATAACAAGAAAGAATAGAAGAGAATGTTTTATAACTTTTTGGAAGTAAGAACGTTGGACCTAGTGCTCAGCGATCCTCAATACGAACTTGTTGAAAGCCAACCGCCAACGCGGATTTTGATGCCGTATCGAGGTCATCATATAGGCACTCTTCCCCATGACTGTCTGTGAGACAAACAAACCCTCCACGGGCATGGCGAAACTCAACAACCCATCCTCCCTCTTGAATTGAAGGCTCGATGATGGCTTCTACTAGCTGGTTGTCACGAAATAGATGTCGTAATTCATTTATTGTCATCGCAATCCCTGCTCCAACTTTTCTACATTGCTCTCAATAAGCATGGTCGAAGACTGAAACTTGGGCGAGAAATTCGATTTAATATAATGAAGTGATATAAAAAAACGCCGCTTATAAAGCGACGTTTTAAAGGAATGAATGCAGCGTACTTAGAAAGAAAACTGAGCACCAACAAAGAAGCCGTCTGCAAAAATGAACTCTTTACCTAGGTTCGACAAGAATTCTTCAGACTCTAAATCAATCACACGGTAGCCACCACGGAATGTTAACTCAGACTCTTGGAAAGGAATTCGGTACTGAACACCAGCCATTAGGTCGGTACTCTTAATGCCTTTGTTATCGCCGAAGTTCATTTCACCAATCACATCAAAGTTTGTGTTTGGCACTGTGATTTCTGCATAGCCGTACCAAGCCCAAATCAGTTCATCAAAGTCTTCAGTGCGAGCATTAGTGCCTGCGTCTACGTATTTTGTATCGCTCAAATTACTAAAGGTCAGACCCGCATCAAAATGCATCAAGTCGTGTTCAAGAATTTGGTAGTAAAGAGTGAGATCAAGTTTGTCGAAACCCATGTAATCCGCATCAACACTTGAGTAACGAAGGCGCGCATTGGGAACGTACTTTACGTCATGCTCTATCGCAGCATAATAAGAACCCGTTGTGTCGCTATCTCTTCTTACTTCATTCACTTTGGTATCCGCTACCCAAACTTCCGCACCGACCTTGGTAGTCAAAGAAGACTCTTGCTCTGCAAAACAAGGGTTAGACGCTGCCAACGATAGTGTCGCTAAAGCGATGGTCGCTTTATATGTCATGTAATTTTTACTCCGAGATAGCTGATTTCAACATTAAGGGGCATGTGAGAAATACTAACATACTCTCACAGCCCGCCATCAACTAAATCTCTACAATCCGTTACTTATAACGAGGCTGAGCGACGAAGTTTTTAAAAAACCATATACCTAATGCAATGACTATCAACCAAGGCAATAGTTTTAATACTACGCCCACCATACCCAACAAGAACATCACAACCAATGCGATACCTGTCGCGGCAAATACGGTCACCATGGTAATACCGGTTACCAACAGGGTTGCTGTGAAAACTAAAATAAAGATCAGCTCCAACATAATCACTTCTCCTTTGTTTTAGTTTTACTAGAGCAGGTTCCATACCAACTTACAAAAAACAGCATAAACCAATGATATTTAGACAAAAATAAAGCCAGAGGCATTTCCACACTCTGGCTTTATCATTTGTCAGTTGGTCATTTTCACCAACCACTGGTGAAATTTACACATTCAATTCTTTTGGGATCTTCGCTAGTGCGTCTTGCAGCACTTCTAGGCCAGAACCCGGTTTGTGCGCGTTTTCACTGATGTGACGACGCCATTGACGAGCACCCGGCATGCTTTGGAACAGACCAAGCATGTGGCGTGTGATGTGACCTAGGTAAGCCCCTTTTGCCAATTGCGCTTCAATGTACGGGTACATCTCTTCAACAATTTCGCTGCGCTTTTTCACTGGCGTGTTTGAACCAAACAGTTCTTGGTCAACAGATGCCAACAAATAAGGGCTTTGGTACGCTTCTCGGCCGATCATCACACCATCTAGGTATTGTAGATGCTCTTTCGCTTCTTCTAATGATTTCACACCACCGTTAATCGCAATCGTTAAGTGTGAGAAATCTTTCTTCAGTTGGTAAGCGCGTGGGTAATCCAATGGTGGGATCTCACGGTTCTCTTTAGGGCTTAGACCGCTTAACCATGCTTTACGTGCGTGGATAGTGAACTGCTCACAGCCACCCTTCTCAGAAACAATAGATACGAAATCGGTTAGGAACTCGTAAGAGTCTTGGTCATCGATGCCGATACGTGTTTTCACAGTAACAGGCACGTCTACCACGTCTTTCATCGCCGCAACGCAGTCGGCTACCAATTGAGGCTCTGCCATTAAACATGCACCGAAGCGACCATTTTGAACACGATCCGACGGACAACCCACGTTTAGGTTAATCTCATCGTAGCCGCGCTCCTGTGCTAGCTTGGCACACGTTGCCAAATCTGCCGGGTTAGAACCACCAAGCTGAAGGGCTAACGGATGCTCTTCTTCGTTATAAGCCAGGAAATCCCCTTTTCCATGAATGATCGCGCCTGTAGTCACCATTTCGGTGTACAACAGGGTTTCTTTGGTCATCAAGCGATGGAAGTAGCGACAATGACGATCCGTCCAATCCAACATTGGTGCTACAGAGAGCCTGCAAGAATGAGTCATGATATAAACACCCGTTTTTACGTTGCCAAGATAGAGCGCGACGGTGCGCTCAAAAAATGAAGTCGAGTATTGTATACCCACTGTGCAGTGGATGCGAGTGTTGTGAGCTTACTTCCCAACTGGTGTATTTCGGCATTGGGATCTCGTTCTGTGATATCGGTTACTCTCTCTGATATACACCTGCTTGCTTTAATTCATGATTTTCGGTCTGATAGTGGGTAAAATGAAGTCTTTCTAAACGAAGTTCGTATAGAAATGGTTTATCATAAAGCACGTCCGATAGTTATGGTGAAAGATTTGGACCCAACAATCCTTGAACAAATTGAACATATCTGCGCAGAGCGCGGAGTAAGATTGACGCCGCAACGCCGACGCGTTTTTGAGCTCATTTGTTCTAATCGCCGCGCCTCTAGTGCGTATGAGCTATTGGAGCAACTGAAAGAGAGTGAGCCACAGGCTAAACCACCGACGGTATACCGAGCATTAGATTTTCTTCTAGAACAAGGCTTTATTCATCGAGTGGAATCAAACAACAGCTTTATCACTTGCTGTTCGTTCAACACTCAACAGCACTTTTTCCAACTGCTAATTTGCGATAAATGTGGCGATGTCGTTGAACTTGAAGACGAGACGCTGATATCCTTGTTAGCCAATAACGCCGAGAAACATGGATTCAAACTGACGAATCACGTTATCGAAACCCATGGCGAGTGCCAGGCATGTTCCTCGGAGACGAAATAAGAAAGATAGAAGAACGTTATGCGCGCTGAATTTGTAAACCCGTTTTTGGCTTCTTTAATGAACGTGCTAAAAACCATGGCTTCGCTTGAATTGAAGCCACAAAAACCGCGAATCAAGAAAGATGAGATCGCACGAGGTGACGTTTCTGGCCTTATTGGCATGGTTGGCCCACAAACTCGTGGCTCTATGTCGATTACCTTTGACGAAGCGTTAGCACTTGAAATCATGCAGAACATGCTTGGTGAACGTCCAAATGGACTGAACGAAGAAGTGACTGACATGGTGGGCGAAATCACGAATATGGTGACAGGCGGAGCGAAGCGCATTCTAGCGGAAAGTGGGTTTGATTTTGATATGGCAACACCGGTTGTGGTATCAGGTCGAGGTCATACCATTCGCCACAAGTGTGAAGGCTCAATCATCATCATGCCTTTCTCTTCACAGTGGGGAAATGCCTTCATCGAGATTTGCTTCGAATAATCGAGAAGAAATAGGTTGGTCAGTGCCAACCTATTTTTGTTTCTGCCTCAGGCAATAAAAAAGGTCAGCGTTTGCTGACCTTTTCTTTTTCTATTCAGACATTAAGCTTTGAACGCTTTAAATGCATTGATTAGACCATTTGTCGAGCTGTCATGTGAGTTGATTTCTGACTCATCCGCTAGCTCAGGTAGGATTTGGTTTGCTAGCTGTTTACCTAGCTCAACGCCCCATTGGTCGAAGCTGAAGATGTTCCAGATAACGCCTTGAACGAAGATTTTGTGCTCGTACATTGCGATCAGGTTACCTAGTGTGCGAGGTGTGATTTGCTTAACTAGGATCGAGTTCGTTGGGCGGTTACCTTCAAATACTTTGAATGGTACTAGAGACGCCATTTCTTCTTCGCTCTTACCTGCTTTCGCAAATTCTGCTTTCACAGTTTCTGCAGACTTACCAAATGCCAGTGCTTCTGTTTGTGCAAAGAAGTTAGACATCAGTTTTTGGTGGTGGTCGCTTGCTGGGTTGTGGCTGATTGCTGGTGCAATGAAGTCACATGGGATCAGCTTAGTGCCTTGGTGGATCAGCTGGTAGAACGCGTGCTGACCGTTAGTACCTGGCTCACCCCAGATGATAGGACCCGTTTGGTAAGTCACTGCGTTACCTTCACGGTCTACGTACTTACCGTTAGATTCCATGTTACCTTGCTGGAAGTACGCCGCGAAGCGGTGCATGTACTGATCGTAAGGTAGGATTGCTTCAGACTCAGCGCCGTGGAAGTTGTTGTACCAAATACCGATCAGAGCAAGAATCACTGGGATGTTGCTTTCTAGATCTGTCGACACGAAGTGGTTATCCATCTCGTGAGCACCGTCTAGAAGCTCAATGAAGTTGTCGTAACCTACAGCCAGTGCAATTGAAAGACCGATTGCAGACCATAGTGAGTAACGACCACCAACCCAGTCCCAGAATTCAAACATGTTGTCTGTGTCGATACCAAACTCAGATACCGCAGGAGCGTTAGTAGAAAGCGCTGCGAAGTGCTTAGCAACGTGTGCTTGATCGCCAGCAGTTGCTAGGAACCAATCACGTGCAGAGTGCGCGTTTGTCATAGTTTCTTGAGTCGTGAACGTCTTAGACGCGATCAAGAATAAAGTTGTCTCTGGGTCTACTTTCTTCAAAGTTTCAACGATGTGAGTACCATCAACGTTAGAAACGAAGTGTAGGTTTAGGTGGTTTTTGTATGGTGCTAGTGCTTCAGTCACCATGTAAGGACCAAGGTCAGAACCGCCGATACCGATATTTACGATGTCTGTGATTGCTTTACCTGTGTAACCTTTCCACTCACCGCCGATTACGCGCTCAGTGAATGATTTGATTTTATCAAGAACCGCGTTTACCGCAGGCATTACGTCTTCGCCGCCAACCATTACAGGCTTGTTCGAACGGTTACGTAGTGCAGTATGAAGAACAGCGCGATCTTCTGTTTTGTTGATCGCTTCACCACTGAACATCGCTTCAATAGCTGACTTAAGCTCAGTCTCGTTCGCAAGAGCGAAAAGGTGCTTCAGAGTTTCCTCGTTGATTAGGTTCTTTGAGTAATCGACTAGGATGTCTGAGCTGAAGCGTGCAGAGTATTTGTCGAAACGCGCTGCGTCTTGAGCAAATAGCTCTTTCAGATCCATATCTTGTGCAGATTCGAAATGCGCAGTTAGCGCTTTCCAAGCTTGTGTTTGCGTTGGATTGATATTTTTCAACATGGTCTTTATCCCGATGTTACAGTAGGTTCCATTCCTGACAGTCTAGCGAAAACTGCGGAATCCCCGATTAAGCAAATAGAATATAAATGAGATGTTTGGGCAAATTGCCACAAAACAAGTCTTTGTAATTTTTTTTCAGTCGCCAATTATGACTGAGTGCCCTTTCACTCGCATTGAGTTAGGTCACGTTCCCTGTTTCGAATGTAAACAATTCATTTATGATGCTGGGAATCATATCATTTCGTAATGACAGGCTCTAATTGGATTAGGATAGACGCCAAACCAAATTTTTCCAAAGGAACGCATATGTGGGCACAAAAAACACTGCAATTAAAAGCGCGTCAGCGTGGTTTCCATCTGGTCACTGATGAAATTGAACAACAATTACCACAAATCCAATCGCTTTCAGTAGGTTTGTTACATTTATTCATTCAGCATACCTCTGCCAGTTTGACCTTAAATGAAAACGCAGACCCAACGGTGCGTATGGACATGGAAGCCCACTTTAATAAGTTTGTGCCTGAACGAGCGCCTTACTACCAACACACTTATGAAGGCGATGATGATATGCCCGCACATATTAAAGCCTCTCTACTTGGCAGCAGTGTGACAATTCCTATCCAAAACGGTCAGTTAGCTTTAGGAACATGGCAGGGTATTTACTTAGGTGAACACCGAGATTACGGTGGCAGTCGTCGTATTATTGCCACCATCAACGGTGAATAGTTCAGATAAAACAAAGGCTAACTCACCAAGTTAGCCTTTTTGGGTTTAGAACGGTTGGTTTATCATGACTCGGAAAGTGCCTTCATCGGCACCTTTGGCCATTTCAGCACGAACCACAATCCCTTCGACTTGGAAGCGCACCGCACCGCCGACGTTCCACTTCATGTCTTCATGCAGTGTTTTTAAATCATAATCGTCCGCGACTCGCCCCACTTCAGCAAACGCGACCCATTGCCACCAAGGCAGATCGTAGTAGTTGATGAGAGGGATATCATCGAGCGGCTGCCAGTCTGGTAATACGCGGTACTCCGCAGAGTAGTGAATCGCGCTGCGTCCATGATAACGACCCGCCGTGTAACCACGCAGACGATACAAGCCACCCAAGCGAACTTGCTCTTGCTCTGGTGGACGAGCACATACTGCACCATCGCATTTATTCCATGTCGGCGTATCTGCAGTATAGAAGTCAAACGCCAGCACTTGCTGATCGAACCAATCACCGAGTGGACCTAACGAGTAGTACTGACTGTTTTGGAATTCCCACTTCAACCATAAGTCTTCCGACTGTAGGCTCTCTGCGCCCGTGGTTAAATCAAACGACGTATGAGAGCCTCGTGTCGCGTTACGCACACTGTCGCGGTTGTCCCAGTCAAATTTCAGGCTGAACCCTGTCGCTTCTTCTTTCTTATCGTTGTAGATATCTAACTCACGAGAAGAATAAAACGGCGTGAAGATAATTGAGCTCACACCAGAATCGACCGGAGAAGCAAAGCTCACATCTCTCACTGGTTGGAATGCACCAAGCAGTCCGTGTTCACGAACATTGCCCCAAGGAAGCAGGTACTTGAACTCCAGTTTGTAGTTCTCTTCGTCGCCATTGGTTACCGTTTTATCTTCCGTTGAAGAGCTATTCGAACCTTGATCACCTAAGTAATAAGGGTTGTCGTTAAAGCGCGCTTGATACATCTGCGTGCTAAACAAAAGGTTTGAAGACAAAGCGTAGTTGAAGGCCGAAAGAAAACCGACGTAGCTGTCCTTCTCTGAGTACAGGCCCATACCAAACAAGGCAGCTTGCGGTTGCCCTACTCCTTTTGCAACGCCAGCAAGGCCTACTGTACTTCCGAGCGTTTCAGTACTGAAATAGAACGGAACAAATGCTGAGTCTTTCTCTTTCGCGACTATATGTGGAGATAAAAAAAGACTGGCAGAAAATGCCAGCACTGAGAATAATCTTTTCTTCATGGGTTACTTCGAGTATTCCATTTCGACACGAGAAGTCAGTTTAGTCACTAACTCATAAGCTATGGTGCCTATGTGGCTTGCTACCTCTTCTACCGGTAAGTCCTTGCCCCATAGAATCGCTTCATCGCTTACTTTATCAGTCGCATCTGGCCCTAAATCGACCGTCAGCATATCCATAGAAACACGGCCTGCAATTGGTACTTTGCGTCCATTGACCAGAACAGGCGTACCATTTGGCGCTGTACGTGGGTAGCCATCACCGTAACCCACCGCAATCACGCCGACTTTGGTATCACGCTCGCTGGTCCACATGCCGCCGTAACCGACACTTTCGCCTTTTTTCACTTCACGTACTGCGATCAAGTGCGACTTCAGTGTCATAACAGGTTTGTAACCCATATCTTGCGCGGTTTTATCGTTGAATGGAGACACGCCGTACATAATGATACCCGGACGAACCCAATCTAGTTGACTTTGTGACCAAGCAAGCAAGCCTGCTGACGCCGCCAAAGAACGCTCGCCCTGACAGCCGGCGGTAAGCGACATAAACAAGTCGATTTGCTCTGTCGTGATACTGTTATCCAGTTCATCAGCGCAACCAAAGTGGCTCATGTAACGCAGCGGTTTCGCTACATTTGGACACTCTTTCAGGCGTGTGATGAATTCATTGTATTGCTCTGGACGTACACCAAGACGATGCATACCACTGTCGATTTTGAGCCAAACCACAACGGGCGTTTCGAGCTCAGCTTGCTCTAATGCCGCCAACTGCTCTTCACAATGGACAACCGTTTGAATGTTATTAGTCACCAACACGGGTAAGTCGCCAGGTGAATAAAAACCTTCTAGTAATAAAATCGGCTTCACCACACCACACGCGCGTAGCTGAAGCGCTTCTTCAATGCGAGCAACGCCAAAGGCATCAGCATGTGTCGCGTGTTTAGCCACATGACGCAGACCATGGCCGTAGCCATTTGCCTTCACCACCGCCATCACTTTGCTTTCTGGCGCCTGTTCTTTTACGCGTTGTAAATTGTGCTGCAGTGCTGACAAGTCAATACATGCCATCGCGGCTTTCATGTAGCTCATTGCATTACTCATCATCGATATCAAATGCAGGGCCCGCGTAGTTATCGAAACGCGAGTGTTGACCTTGGAAGGTTAAGCGAACCGAACCGATAGGGCCGTTACGTTGCTTACCAAGAATAATTTCTGCCGTGCCTTTGTAAGGGCTATCAGGGTTGTAAACCTCGTCACGGTAAATAAACATGATCAAGTCGGCATCCTGCTCGATAGAGCCCGATTCACGCAAGTCTGAGTTAACTGGGCGTTTATCGGCACGTTGCTCTAGGGAACGGTTTAGCTGCGACAGTGCTACCACAGGAACGTTCAACTCTTTCGCCAACGCTTTAAGTGAGCGCGAGATTTCCGCGATTTCCAAGGTACGGTTATCCGAAAGAGCAGGCACACGCATTAGCTGAAGGTAGTCGACCATGATCATCGAAAGACCACCGTGTTCACGCGCCACACGACGAGCACGGGAACGTACTTCTGTTGGTGTCAGGCCAGAGCTGTCATCGATGTACATGTTTTTCTTCTGCATTAGGATACCCATGGTAGAAGAAATACGAGCCCAATCTTCATCATCAAGCTGACCTGTACGGATCTTGGTTTGGTCAACGCGAGATAGGGACGCAAGCATACGCATCATCAACTGTTCGGCAGGCATCTCTAGCGAGAAGATAAGTACCGGTTTGTCTTGGTCCATCGCTGCATTTTCACACAAGTTCATCGCAAAAGTGGTTTTACCCATCGATGGACGTGCCGCCACGATAACCAAATCAGAACCTTGTAGACCCGCCGTTTTTTTGTTGAGGTCGTTGAAGCCAGTGTTTACACCCGTCACACCATCTTGAGGTGTTTTGTATAGCATCTCGATACGCTCTAGCGTTTTTTCGAGAATGTTATCGACGTTTTGTGGGCCTTCGTTTTCGCTAGTACGAGATTCTGCAATGGCGAAAACTTTACTCTCCGCCATATCAATTAAGTCTTCTGAGCTTCGACCTTGTGGATCATAACCAGCATCCGCAATTTCATTTGCTACACCGATCAGGCCGCGCACAATTGCACGCTCCGCTACGATGTCCGCGTAAGCGTTGATGTTAGCTGCACTTGGTGTGTTTTTCGCAAGATCCGCAAGGTACGCAAAACCACCCACGTCTTCCAATTGTTCGTGACGCTCTAGGTGCTCCGACAGAGTAATCAAGTCGAGAGGCTTACCATCTTCAAGAATGTTTTTTACGCCTTCGAAGATTAGACGGTGAGGACGGCTATAGAAATCACTGCTCACAACACGCTCGGCGACCGTGTCCCAACGTTCATTGTCCAGTAAGAGACCACCAATTACTGATTGCTCGGCTTCTAGCGAGTGAGGTGGCACTTTGATTGCGTCGACCTGACTGTCTGAAGGTTTGCGATTTCTGTTTTCCGCCATGACTTTGCTCGATAACTACTAATGACCCAAGATTATAACCTTAAACCTAGCCAATATGCTTCCCTGAAGCGACAATTACTTGTTAAGAATTCAACAAGTGAATGACTGTGAAAGCGCTTTTTATGGTGCGAAATTACGCAATTGCGGTAGAATCTCTCCCAATAGCGCTGAAACAGACAGTGAGAAAAGTTCAATGCGCAAAGCGGGCCTGATGATAAGGTTCTTCAGCTTAGGTCTAATAAAAATTAACCTATCATTGACCGAATAAAACATCTGTATCAGTATCATGCCCCTCCTTTTTTATTACGTTCGAGGTATTTGTGTCCCGATACTGGTTACTTGGCTTTAGCTTACTTTGCACGGGAGCATCGTACGCTGAGGAGGCAGTACAGCCAGAGCAAGAAATTGAAGTGCCCAATCCTCTGCAAACTGAGGTCGAGTTCGGCTATCAAGCTCACACAGGTAACACGGACTCTCGTTCCCTGAATGCTCGTCTAAGTGCTGAATACACTTCTGGCCGCCACCGCTCTAGCGGCGAATGGAAGTACTACAACCTTTATGAAGATGGAGAGGAAGACAAACGCTCTTCAACCTACAGCGTGCAAAGCGACTATAAGTTAGGACCAAAAACCTACTTGTACGGCAGCTTTAAAGGGGTTGATTCACGCTACAGTGCATACTTTAAAGATTACACCCTTTCTGGCGGTCTTGGTTACCAGTTCGCGTATACAGAGGAGTTTACTCTAGAAGTGGAACTAGGCCCTGGTTTTCGTTACCAAGAACCAAACTTAGACGAAATTGACGAAGACGACATCATCTTTCCAGACATCGTTCGGGAGGGAATCGTCCGTGGTAACATCAATACCACATGGAATCCTTTGGATAACTTAAGTCTCTCTGCCAATATCACTTTAGTAGCCGGCAAAAGCAATACTCTTGTTGATAGCGACCTGAGCGTAACGAATAACATCACTGAGGGTATAGCGTTAAAACTCACTCATTCGCGCCAGTACCACAATAAAGTACCAAATAATTTAAACAAGGCAGACAGCGTATTCGCGGTTAATTTACTATTTCTTTTCTAACTGAGCTGCACTTTCTTTTCTAGCGTTGTGACATAAAAAAAGCACCTCCGAGGAGGTGCTTTTTACTATTTCGCTTGGTACTGAATTACTCAGCAGCAACAACTTGTAGGTTGATTGTAGCGAAAACTTCAGAGTGAAGTTGAACGCTGATTTCGAACTCACCAGTGTTACGTAGAGCACCTTCAGGAAGGCGAACTTCGCTCTTAGCAACTTCAACGCCTGCAGCTGTGATAGCTTCAGCGATGTCACGAGTACCGATAGAACCGAATAGTTTGCCTTCGTCACCAGCTTTAGAAGCAAGAACAACTGCTTCTAGAGCGTTAACTTTCTCAGCACGTGCTTCAGCAGCAGCTAGTTGCTCAGCAACTTTAGCTTCTAGTTCAGCGCGACGAGCTTCGAACATTTCAACGTTGCCTTTAGTCGCCATAACTGCTTTACCTTGAGGGATAAGGAAGTTACGAGCGTAGCCAGATTTAACGTTTACTGTGTCGCCAAGACCACCTAGGTTACCGATTTTATCAAGTAGAATAACTTGCATTGCTTAATCCTCTTTCTTAATAAAACGACCGATTACTGATGCTTATCAGTGTACGGTAGTAGAGCTAGGTAGCGTGAACGCTTGATAGCGCGAGCTAGTTGACGTTGGTATTTAGCGCTTGTACCAGTGATACGGCTAGGGACGATTTTACCAGCTTCAGTGATGTAGTTTTTAAGAGTTGCTACGTCTTTGTAATCAATCTCTTGTACGCCTTCTGCAGTGAAACGGCAGAATTTACGACGACGGAAGAAACGAGCCATGGGCTATCTCCTGATCTTAAATTTGAGTAATGTTGTCGGCATGTAACACTAATTTCCCAACGCCATTTCGGCCGGTCTGATAGGCGACAAATCCACCTACCTTAATGTTACTGCCTTGTACTAAATTCTGAGTTAATGCTTGTGACCCAAGCCCACTGACAACTACCGGCATTCGACAATAAACTTGTCGAGGTAGGTCAGCTTCGATAACAGTAGAGCGGTGCTCTAACCAAAACCGACAGTGTTCAATGCCACCAGGGCTTTTACTACGAATGGGCGGCTTGGCAATGGTGCCACTCAGCTCCATTCGATTGGTCATAAGAAATATTACTCAGCAGCTGCTTCTGGCTTAGCTTCAGCACGCTCTTCGCGACGAGGAGCACGCTCTGCACGCTCTTCTTTCTGCTTAAGCATGATAGATTGCTCAGTGATAGCCGCTTTAGTACGCATGATCATGTTACGTAGAACTGCATCGTTGAAACGGAAAGCAGTTTCTAGTTCGTCGATCACTTCTTGACCAGCTTCAACGTTCATTAGAACGTAGTGAGCTTTGTGAAGCTTGTTGATTGGGTAAGCCAGTTGACGACGGCCCCAGTCTTCTAGACGGTGGATTTTACCGCCAGCTTCAGTGATTGAACCAGTGTAACGCTCGATCATGCCAGCAACTTGCTCGCTTTGATCTGGGTGCACCATGAATACGATTTCGTAATGACGCATTGGTTGCTCCTTACGGATTATTCAGCTTCCACAAATGGCTCAGTCGTCCAGAGGAAGCAAGGAACTAAAGAAAATTGACTGAGTTTTAAGGAGCACGAATAGTACAGAAAGGACGCAAAATAGGCAAGTGATTATTTGCACACCACGATGGATATTTTTTCTAGCCTCGCGCCAGAAACAACAAAGGCTGCCAGCAAAGTGGCAGCCTTCGTTATCGCGCTGGTTTCAGGGCGGTTTGTCGCGCTTATTTTACTTCTGCAAGTTCAGCACGCATTTTGTCGATCACTTGCTTGTAATCTGGTTCACTGAAAATCGCAGAGCCCGCTACAAACATATCTGCACCCGCTTCGGCGATTTCACGGATGTTATCTACCTTCACGCCACCATCAATTTCTAGACGGATATCGCGACCAGACTCGTCGATCATCTTACGTACTGCACGTAGCTTATCTAACGTGTGAGGAATGAATGATTGACCACCGAAACCAGGGTTTACAGACATCAGTAGAATCAAGTCAACTTTGTCCATGATGAATTCAAGGTGTGCAAGTGGTGTTGCTGGGTTAAGAACCACACCCGCTTTACAGCCGTGCTCTTTGATCAGTTGAAGAGTACGGTCAACGTGCTCAGATGCTTCAATGTGGAAAGTAATCATCGATGCGCCAGCTTTGGCGAAATCAGGGATGATGCGATCAACAGGCTTCACCATCAGGTGAACATCGATTGGCGCTGTGATGCCGTAATCACGTAGCGCTTTACACACAGGCGCACCAAAAGTCAGGTTTGGTACATAGTGGTTGTCCATAACGTCGAAGTGCACCACATCCGCACCCGCTGCGAGTACTTTTTCTACGTCTTCACCGAGACGAGCAAAATCAGCTGATAAAATGGATGGAGCAATTAGAAAATCTTTCATACCTGACCTCAGTAGTGGCGAGCAAACAGCAAACAATTTGTTGCGCGCAATTCTACCGAAGCCAGTGGGGAGATCCACTATTTAGATACAATAGTGTGAGAGCTAGGAGCCAGATTTGTCCGTATCAGGAGCTCGGAACAGAGCAAGAAGCTCATCAACTTTATTACGACCACTGCCATTGCGGCTGATGGTTCGCTTCACTTTCACCACGTTCAGTTCAGCGCCATGATAAAGGCGACGCGTTAGTGTGGTGTCGTGGTTTGAAATCAGAACAGGAATGCCACGTTCAGTTGCAGCTCTCTCTGCGATATCAGCCAATGCCGCTTGGTCATCAAGCGTGAAGCCGTTACCTGCATAAGAAGTAAAGTTCGCCGTATTCGACAACGGTGCGTAAGGTGGATCGCAGTAAACCACGCTGCCTTTGCGTGCTCGGCTGAACGTCTCTGGGTAACCTTCACAGACAAATGTTGCCTTCTTCGCTTTTTCAGCAAAGAATTCTAGCTCAGCTTCAGGGAAGTAAGGCTTTTTGTACGAACCAAAAGGAACGTTAAAACCGCCCTTTTTGTTGTAACGACACAAGCCGTTAAAGCCAAAACGGTTCATGTACAAGAACGCTAAAGAGCGATACATCACGTCATCAGTTTTATTAAACTCGGCGCGAATATCTAGGTAAGCTTCTTTGCGATTGTTCTCAGCAACAAACCAACGTTTTGCTTCAGAGATATACTCCTCAGGACGCTCTTTAAGTAGGTTGTAGAGATTGATCAGGTCGGGGTTGATGTCCGCCAGCAGATAGTGGTCGTAGTCGGTATTAAGAAAAACCGAGCCAGCACCAACAAAAGGTTCAACTAGCTTTCGAGCCGGTGGTAAATGACGTTGGATATCTTCAACCAGACCGTATTTTCCTCCTGCCCACTTAAGAAAGGCTCGTTGCTTTTTCATCTACTGCTCTATCTATCGACCAAAAATTAAGGCTGCGGAATGTAACATATTTTTCAACGAAGCTCAGGTTTATTTCACGCGATCAATTTCGCGATGCACCTGACCTAACGATTTTGCCCAAGGACTCAGCGATTTAAGCGCATCCGGTAAGCTTTCGACTGCGTCACGAGCCAATTGAATGGTTGGGTAATCTTGGTAAGTGATGATGTACCATTCCGTTCCGCTGCGCACCGTTGGGTAAATTCTTACCTTACCGTTTAAGTCGTATTTATCGAGAAACGCTTGCACATCTTCCATTGCGGTCATCGCACCGAGCTGTAGCGTATAGCCGCGTGGCGATAAGGCCTTAAGCTCTTCACGAGCAAAAGAGAACTTCACCACTGGTTTAGTTGGCATAACTTGAGCTTCAGCAGACTGTTCACCTGTCTGAACAACATTGATGAGCGAAGAACTCGAGCTGCTTTGCGCTTGAGGAACCGATTCTTCAACCACTTGGTTGATTTCATCAGTATCCGCTTCTCCTGGCTTACCCTCGAGCAATGCATCCACCACATCAGACTCAATCACAACACGTTGTTGCTTGTCTTCCGTGCCAACACTCGCCACTTCATCCGTTACGGTTGGTGGTAATGAATCAGAGTCATCCGTCGCATCAGTAAGCACCGTGCTATCTTCAGCTTCGTTGCTCATCGTCGAATCTGCGCCACTGGTAGCTCGAGGTTCGCTTAGGGTTGGAATCGCCGTTTGCTCAATAGCGCCAGTGATTTGCTGTGCTTTATCGTCAGGGCTCGGCTGATTGTACATCCACCAGTAGCCACCAGCAGCTAACAATAGCAGCACCAATACAACCAATGCGATGTTAAGGGGTGAGCCTACAATTGAGCGGATAATGATCCTTTTTTCCACTTTCATCTCTCCTAACGCCATGATGTCACCCGGAACCGGGTCGACTTTCTTAAATGCATCTCGAACGCGCTTTTCTGATTCATCGTCGACATATCGAATTACCAAAGATTCAAAAAAGCGACGCGCTTCAACTTCTGACAACATCTCAATATCGAGTTCAACTGGCTTAAGTTCTTGCCCGTAGCTGATACGCGACAATACCGATTCCAAACGCCCACTTTGAGTAAACAGTAAGATGTTGATTTTCCATTTTGGATTCGCTTGTGCTGCTAGCACCAGCATCCATAATTCTGAGACCAGTGTTTCACTCAACAAGTGCGCATCATCAACCACAATCGCGATATCACACGCTTCATTACCTAAGATACGCTCCAAACTATCAAGCAACGTATCTTGCTGATTGAACAGTGCATCAGAAACAATCTGGCTCAAAATGAGCATACGACGCTGCACATCATCTTGATTTGAATGACAAAGTAACAAACATTGGTTTTTGTTACTTGCACCGAGTTCAAGATATCGCTGTGCCAACCAAGACTTTCCGTACCCAGTTTGGCCATTTACTGCGATCAAGTTAGAACCAAAATTGGTTAACAAGCTTAATCTGTCTAAAAGCTCGGTTTGCGAATCCAATTCAAGAACGTGAGCGAAACTCATCTAAATAACCTTAATAAACTACAAGAATGACGCCGATAGGCGCCATTACAAGGTTAAATGTCACGACCGAAGTCGATAGCTTGTTTGATGATATCTTGCGGTGTGTCTGCAATGACTTCGGCACTGCCGATGCCCGTTGGCAGAACTAAACGCAGCTGACCGGATAAGACTTTCTTATCACGCATCATGTGCGTCATGAAATCATCAAAGCTCATTGTATCTGGCGTATGCACAGGCAGTTTAGCGCGGCACATAATATTGATGATGCGATCCAGTTGCTCTTGCGAAATCAATCCACGTAAGTGAGAGGTTTTCGCCGCCATCACTGTACCGGAAGATACCGCTTCACCGTGTAGCCAGTTGCCATAACCAAGTTCAGCTTCAATCGCATGACCAAAGGTATGGCCCAAGTTCAGCAGTGCTCGAATGCCTGACTCTTTCTCATCTTGTGCCACAACTTCCGCTTTGATTTCACAACAACGTGCAATCGCGTAAGTCAGTGCCTCTTCATCCAATGCGTATAGACGATCAAGATTCTCTTCCAACCAATCGAAGAAAGCACCATCGTAAATAATGCCGTACTTGATCACCTCAGCAATACCCGCTGCAAATTCACGCTCTGGGAGCGTCGATAGACAGTTGGTATCGATGATAACCGCTTTAGGTTGGTAGAAAGCACCAATCATGTTTTTGCCAAGCGGGTGGTTAACTGCGGTTTTACCGCCAACCGATGAGTCTACTTGAGACAATAATGTGGTCGGAATCTGGATGAAATCCACACCACGTTGGTAACATGCAGACGCGAACCCAACGAGGTCGCCAATCACACCACCACCTAGCGCAATAATCACTACATCGCGTGCGTAGCTTCCCTCTAGCAGGAAGTTCATGACTTGATTAAACGTGTCTAGGCTTTTGTATTGCTCACCATCAGGCAATTCAAGCAATGAGGCATCACAACCGAGCTGTTCAAGCTGGCTAAGAATTTTTTCCGAGTACAGAGGAGCAACCGTGACATTGCTGATCACGACGACTTTCTGATTGGCATTTTTGTTTGAAAGAATTTGAGAAAGGTACGCCGGGTCTTCAAATAACCCGGCGCCAATTGAGATTGGGTAGCTACGCTCTGCTAGATTGACCGTAATCCGTTCCATCGGTGTGCTCCAATTTGAAAAAGATAAATGCTTATCTCTCTTCTAGCATTTTTACGATCTGGTTGGCTACCACTTTTGCACTCTGATCGTCAGTACGAACTGTGTAATCCGCTACTTCTTCGTATAGAGGGTTACGTTCGCCTGCCAAACTTTCCAATACTTCACGAGGGTTGTCAGTTTGAAGTAGAGGACGCTTCTTGTCGCGGTTTGTGCGAGCAAGTTGCTTTTCAATAGTTGTTTCTAGGTAAACAACAACACCACGTGCTGAAAGACGGTTGCGGTTTTCTTTGCTCTTAACAGAGCCACCGCCCGTTGCTAGCACGATGCCTTGCTCTTGAGTTAGGTCTTCAAGTACAGCTTCTTCGCGTTTGCGGAAGCCTTCTTCACCTTCAACATCAAAAACCCAAGCGATATCTGCACCAGTGCGTTCTTCGATCACTGTATCAGAGTCCACGAACTCCATATGCAGTTGCTGTGCTAGGTGTCTACCAATTGTACTTTTGCCGGCGCCCATTGGGCCAACAAGGAAAATATTACGTTTCTCAGCCATATTTAGCGGTAATTTACAACGTTAATTCAATAAGATCGCCACAAGAAAACACAGCCAAACTGCTGTTTCACAAGGCTTGTGGCACCAATTCCTCACAGATAATTCGTGATAAGACCCGAAATTATCCAAGCATGGTGCCACTAATGCAACTTTATTTTTGATCTAATCGTTTTTTTGCCTACCGATTCTTACTGAATCACAACTTTAGGTGTAACAAAAATCAGTAGTTCACTTTTACCGACATTTTCGTAACTTCGACGGAAAAGCGCACCTAACAGCGGCAAATCACCTAATAAAGGCACCTTATCGACGGAGTTTGTAATGCTGTGTTGAAAAATACCGCCCAACACGACTGTCTCGCCATTATTGGCTAAAACTTGTGTACCAATACGTTGCGTATCGATCGCCACCGCCTCACCAGTGCCTGTTTTTACCACTTGGCCCGGTCTGTCTTGCGTAACGCTCAAATCCAACACCAAACGGTTGTCAGGCGTAATCTGTGGCGTCACTTTCAAGCTCAATACCGCTTTTTTGAACGTCACAGAAGTCGCACCACTGGAAGAGGATTCAAGGTAAGGGATCTCGGTACCCTGCTCAATGTAAGCTGGCTTCTTATTCGTGGTGATCAAACGTGGACTGGAAATAATTTCTGCTTTCGATTCTTGTTGCAGCGCCGAAAGTTCCAAATCTAGTAAGGTATCCGAACCTAACTTCGCAACTTGGAAGGCAATACTGGTCGCATTTGGACTGGTCGCAGCAAGGTTAACGTTGAGAAAGTCGTCAATACCCACACTGCTGCCACCGTCATCACCTTCACCGTCACCGCCGCCATCGTACAAGCCGATTGTCGCAAGGTTATTCTCAATTGAACCACCCACAGTATGACTGCCATTAATGGAAGTGAAGCCCCAACGAACGCCAAGTTCGTCCATGTTACCTTCATTAATAGTCACAATACGCGCTTCAATCTGAACCTGTTTTACAGGAATATCCAATGATTCTATGATCTCGCGAATCACTTCAATATTCTCAGGTAACTCACGAATCAATAACGAGTTGGTACGCTCATCAATGGTCATGCTGCCTCGATCAGAAAGCATACTGATGTTGCCCTCTCCATTGATCATCTCAGCAATGTCTGACGCTTTAGCGAAGTTCACCTTGATGATCTCTGATGAAAGCTCACCGATCTCTTTCTCTAGCTTTTGCTTTTCGAGTTGCTGCTTCTCACGCAGATCCAATTCATCTTTTGGTGCAACGAGAATGACATTGCCATCAACACGCTTATCTAACCCTTTCACTTGCAAGATAATGTCGAGTACTTGCTGCCAAGGCACACCATCCAAACGCAAGGTCAAGTTACCCTCAACCGAGTCAGAGACGACCAAGTTAAATTGGTTATAGTCGGCGATAAGTTGCAACACGTTTCGCACAGGAATGTCTTGGAAGTTAATCGAAATTAGCTTGCCTTCTTTTTCCAAAATGCTTTTATCCGGCGCTTTTTCGTTGGCTTTAAGCTTGCCAACCTTTACCTCTAAATAACGACCAGTAAGACGGTAGTCGTGAGAATAGTCCTCATCTATATAAGCCACCAGACGTGTTGTAGAAGTATCGCGGAATACCTCAACGCTCTCGACAACTGTCGAGAAATCTTTCACATCAAGTAGGTAAAGCTGGTCATCTTTAACGGAGGTGTTGAGTAAGTCGATACTCAAGCCTTCTTGTACGCGTTTAATATCAACAATCACAGCGGGTGATGCGAGCTCAACCACAATCACGGCGTCTTTGTCTTTGTTCGTACGGAAGTCGATGCTCTTAAGTGAGTTAGACTGTACTTCTTCTGCTGCGACGAAAGGGGCTAAAAGTAGAAAGAACCATAAAGAGAAGAGCCCTGTTAGCTTCCTTGGTGTCAGTGTTAATCCGTGTCTCATTTTCATCATTACTCAATATCAAAAATAAATGCCGCTATGCCTATCTCAACGCCAACTTCACTTTGCGCTTTTGCCAACAACCTAAACCGTCTGGCAAGGTTTCATTAATCAATAAATAGCTGTGGGATACGTGGGTTACCTTGCCATTGTTACGTCCGAGGTATTGACCTGGCTTCACTTTGTAAACTGTGCCATTCGGTGCTTGAACCAAACCCGAGACGCTGCTGCCCATTCCCATCACACCCTTAAGGCGAAGTTGGTTGAGTGGGAAACGTTCCAGTTTGCCTGTGCGCTTTCTTGACGGCGGTTGCCAACAGTCTTGCCTCGCAACAGGTTGAGTTGCGATGGTGGCCTCTTTTGGCAGTTCAAAAGGGGCACGCAAAATTTCAGGCTCGTAACTCACCACTACATATTCTTCAGTCGGCTGGAGTTTGGTGACATCACGGCGTGCTTGGTTTTCTACACCGCGAATAAAGTCGGTTAGTGACTCATCATTGGCTTGGCAACCACTCAGCAGACTCACCATACAAACCATCAGCAAAGATTTATTTCGCATCTTTCTTTTCCTCTGGTTTGAATTGGTAAGTGTTTGCTCTTACACGGAAGTGCAAGGTTTCACTCTCTTGACTGACTCGCTGCCAAGTTACATCTTGAAATGTGATGATGCGTGGTAAGGTGGCGATGGCCTGTGAAAAACGACCGATGTCATGGAAGTCACCCGTTAGCTCAATATTGAGCGGCAAACGGTAAAGGAAATGCTCTGACTCTTTATCTCCCCAATCAATACGCGTAAATGTCAGCTTGTTATCGATGCCGAGTTCATTAACCGACGCTAGCATGGTCGCCAATTCTTTCTGTGCAGGCAGTTGTTGTAAAAGCAGTTCATAGCGGGTGGTCAGTTCATCAAGTTGTGACTGAAGCTGCGGCAGTGCAGCGACTTTATTGGCTTTGATCCTCAGCGCGACTTTT
This sequence comes from Vibrio sp. D173a, assembly GCF_030248475.1. NCBI lineage: Bacteria > Pseudomonadati > Pseudomonadota > Gammaproteobacteria > Vibrionales > Vibrionaceae > Vibrio > Vibrio sp. D173a. The sequence continues at coordinate 8,139 of NZ_JAHGAH010000200.1, read as the reverse complement.
AAAGTCTGCTCTTCTTGGAGCAAGGTATTAAGGCGAGCTTCCTCTGGCTTCAAATAAAACCAGTAACCAAAACCTTGGATCAACACCACCATAAGAAGAATCGCCACCAACTGAGGCACCAGCGGCCACTCAGCGATTTCATCCATTTCTAGGTCTTGCCAATTAACCATGCTGCTTACCTCCTTTTATAGAGGCGTCTTTAAACATGAAGGAGACTTTGAACGTCTGGAACTCTTTACCAAAGCGCGCTTTACCATGAACAATGGAGTGCATATCAACATCCAGCAGCTTGGCGGAACGCTCCATATTATCGAGCATGGTGGCAAGACGAGAGGTGCTATCAGAAATACCCGAGATCTCAATCTCGTAGTCGTTCATTTTGATCTTATCGACATAGACGCCTTCAGGGATCACTGAGGGCATAAGGTTCATAAACTCAGTGGTTTTATTGCGCCCATTTTGCAACCCCTCAACGGTCTTTAAGCGCTCTAGAATTTTGCTGTGCTCTTGCTCTGCTATCTTCATGGCTTCAATACGTTTATCGAGTTGAGAGATATAGTGAGCGAGATAATCCAAGCGCTGTTGCTGCTGATCTTGTTGGTATTGGTAGTACTTACCGATCCCCCATTGCACACCCAGAGCAGCGATTGCCCCGAGTAAAATCAAGCCAATAAAACGACGACGATGCTCTTCACGTTGGTTTTCACGCCAGGCAAGAAGGTTAATGTGATACAGCATTGTCACCTCCTAGCCACTGAATACCACGTACAGCCAGTCCGGCTGCAACAGTGAAGTGTTGCCAATCCGCGGCACGACGTTTGCGTTTAGAGACCTTCATTTCAAACAAACCAAGTGGATTAAGCAGTTCACACTCTAGTGCCAACTGGCTAGACAGCTCCTCGGCCAACATAGGTGTTGCAGCGCCCTCTCCCGAAAGCCAAACGCCTTTGATATCCTGGCTTCCATTAATTGAGGTATAGAGCTGCATCTGACGTTTAACACGCTCAACGATTTGTCGATTAAATTGCTCCGTTGCCACTTGTGCATCGTCTGCTAATTGATCTTGTTGAAACAAACTGCCCGTAGTGCGAGTACCGCAGGGAAATTCTTTATGAAACAATTCGCCTTGTTCGGTGAACATAGTGAAAGAACTGTTCAAAGAACCAATGTCCAGTAAACAATACTTGTTCTTTTCAGGAAAACGTTCCGCTACCAATTTCCACATATGACCAAGACTTTGTGAGTGCACGTCCACCAGTACTGGTTTCAAGCCTGATTTCTGCAATGCCTCAACTCGGGTTTCTACCACGTCTTTACGAGTCGCAAAGACCTGATAACTGTCAGTGCCTCGCATCTGCTCATCCGTATCAACCTTGATGAAGTCAAGACTCAGCTCTTCCACGGGGAATGGAGACTGATGTGAGAAGGCTTGCACAACAGCAAACTCCTTTTCACTCTCTTCTAAGTTCTGCTCTATCTGCAGCTTTTTACTGATCACAGCATTATCTGGAACTGAAATTGCGACCTTTCGAGCACGAAAAGGTAGCTCTTTTTTCATCTCTTTAAGGGTCTTTACAATTTCTTGATGATTTATGGTGTTATTTTCAGCGACAATACCTTCCTTAAGTATTATTTCTTTGTAACCCAGTAGTGCGTAACTGTTGCCATTGGGTTTAAGTACCACGGCTTTGAGGCTGTTATGGCCAATATCTATGCCCGTAACTAATAGCTTATCCATCTCTACTCTCGCTCCGAAATTCTTGCGTGCCGATGTTGTTAGCACCCAGAGAATTTTCTTCGTGCAAAGGTTGTTATTAGCATCCAAATAAGAGTTAATATCTCTTATGTGCTAAATTTTTGACCTAAGAGTACAAGGGTTTGCCGTTACACAGCCTCAACCAATCAGGGATTCTCCGGTGAAGTTCATAAAGCGTTTATTATTTTTAACATTGATTTGCATAATTCTTGGAGTCACCACAATTTTTGGCTTCTATCAATACGTGAAGCCTGAATTGCCAGATGTTGCAACCTTAAAAGATGTTGAATTACAAACACCTATGCAGGTTTTTAGTCAAGACGGGAAACTGATCGCACAGTTTGGTGAGAAACGCCGAATTCCTGTTACTTACGACGAAATTCCGCAAGATTTAATTCATGCGCTGATCGCGACCGAAGATAGCCGATTTTACGAGCACCCAGGTATCGACCCAATCGGTATTACACGTGCGGCAGTCGTCGTTGCATTATCTGGCTCTGCAAAGCAAGGTGCGAGTACCATTACTCAGCAGCTAGCGCGTAACTTCTTCCTATCCAACGAGAAGAAGATCATGCGTAAAGTGAAAGAGATCTTCATTGCGATTCACATTGAGCAGCTTTTGACGAAGCAAGAGATCATGGAACTGTACGTTAACAAGATCTTCCTTGGTTACCGCTCATACGGTTTCGGTGCCGCAGCTCAGGTTTATTTTGGTAAGAGCCTAAATGAACTCACGCTAAGTGAAATCGCAACGCTTGCTGGTATGCCAAAAGCGCCATCGACAATGAACCCAATCTACTCACTAGAGCGCGCGACAAACCGTCGTAATGTCGTTCTGATGCGTATGTTGGATGAGAAATACATCACTCAAGAGCAATATGATGAAGCGCGTGCTGAACCTATTGTCGCTCGTTACCACAGTGCTGAGATTGAGCTTTCTGCCCCATACGTTGCAGAGCTTGCGCGCTCATGGGCAGTGAAAGAGTATGGCGCAGAAAAAGCCTATACCTCTGGCTTGAACATCTACATGACAGTAGATTCAAAACTGCAAGACGCAGCAAACAAAGCGGCGATCAATAACATCCTTGCTTACGACGAGCGTCATGGCTACCGCGGTGCTGAGAAAGTATTGTGGAAGCAAGGTGAAACCGCTTGGGATACAGAGCAGATTGATAAACATCTGAAGAAGCAACCAACTTACGGACAACTTTACCCAGCGGTCGTGACGAAAGTCGATGACAAAACAGCGCAAGTTTGGGTCAAGAACCACGATGAACAAACCATCGCATGGACTGGCATGAACTGGGCTCGTAAGTACCTGACGGATGAACGCCAAGGCGCCGTACCAAAGTCAGCTAAACAGATTTTGGAATCAGGCCAACAAATTTGGGTTCGTGAAATCAGCACAACCGACAAAGACGGCAACACCATCAACAGCTGGAAGCTAAGCCAAGTACCAAGTGCAAACACGGCATTTGTGGCAATGAATCCGGAAAACGGTGCTGTGCTTTCTCTGGTTGGTGGCTTTAACTTTGTTCACAGCAAGTTTAACCGTGCGACTATGTCAGTGCGCCAAGTAGGTTCAAGTATCAAACCTTTCATCTACTCAGCGGCAATAAACAAAGGTCTCACGCTTGCTTCTCTAGTTAACGATGCACCAATCAACAAATGGGATGCAGGTTCTGGTTCTGCATGGCGTCCAAAGAACTCACCACCAACATACGTGGGCCCTACTCGTCTGCGTATCGGTCTAGCACAGTCTAAAAACGTAATGGCAGTGCGTACTCTTCGTGAAGTTGGTTTGGACGAGACTCGTGAATATCTAACGCGTTTTGGCTTTGATATTGACGAAGTGCCACGTTCAGAGACCATCGCGCTTGGTGCAGGTAGCTTAACGCCAATGAAAGTGGCACAGGGTTACTCTGTATTTGCCAACGGCGGTTACTATGTAGAACCGTTCTATATTGACCATGTAGAGGACTCATTCGGTGAAGTGCTGTTTAAAGCAAACCCGAAAGTGATCTGTCAGCACGATTGCCCTCAAATGGAACAGCACGTTCCAGCTGAAGATAAGTTTGCTGCAGAATTTGGTGAACAAGACGTAACGCCGGAAAACATCGCTCCAGACAACGCTCTAGAAAACGATACTCCGCAATACGCGAAACAAGTTATCTCAGCGCAAAACGCGTTCCTAATGCGTGAAATGATGTACAGCAACATCTGGGGTGGCGGTAGCTGGCGTGATGGCACAGGTTGGAACGGTACTGGCTGGCGTGCACAGAAACTTGAACGTCGCGATATCGGCGGTAAAACCGGTACAACCAACGACTCAAAAGATACTTGGTACAACGGTTACGGCCCTGGTATCGTGGCTATCGCATGGGTTGGTTTCGATGACCACTCTCGTACGCTTGGCCGCACAACAGTGAACAGCAACCTTGGTAAAGGCCAGATCTCTGGTGCAGAATCAGGTGCTAAGACGGCTGAGCCAGCTTGGATTGACTTCATGCATGTTGCTTTAGAGGGTAAACCACAGCAGAACAAGAACATTCCAGATGATATCGTTCGTGTACGTATCGACCGTGATAGCGGCCTATTGACGCACAAAGTCGATGGCTCATCGATGTTCGAATACTTCGAGAAAGGTACAGAGCCAACTGAGTACGTAGGTAACAGTCTAGAAGACAGTATCTACTCTGGTGGCAGTGGCTCAGAAGAGCTGTTCTAATAGCGAATTAACGATATGAAAAAGGGAGCCATTGAGCTCCCTTTTGTTTATCTGGATTATCTGATTTAAGCAGAGACTTAAGCTGCAATAGAGTTTTGTTTCGCTTCCAGAATACTTTTAATTGTCGAAGCCAACGCTTCGAAGCGAGCACGCAGTGGTGAACCGGGACGGTAAACTAAAACAATACTGCGAGAAGGCGTAGGGTTCACAGCTGGAACGTAACATACGCCATCTTTTTTCTTCTCATGCGGGACAGATAACTCTGGCAGCAACGTAATACCAGCGCCAGCAGCTACCATGTTACGCAGCGTCTCTAGACTGGTCGCTTTGAAACGCTCGTCGTCTTTGGCTCCAGCAGCAAAGCAGAACCCCAGAGCTTGGTCACGCAAACAATGGCCATCACCTAACGCCAATACGGTTCGACCATTAAGATCCAGCATGTCGATATGATCTAAGCCTGCCCATTCATGGTCACAAGGTACAGCAACGCTCAACGGCTCATTGTAGACTTCAATCTCTCTGAAAGGCGCTGTCTCATCAACAGAGGCTAATACTAGACAATCTAGTTTGCCCTCTTCTAACTGACGAACCAATTGATGGGTTTGAGCCTCATGCAGAAACAGTTCCAATTCAGGAAACTCTTCTTTTAATCGAGGAACGATCTTAGGTAGCAAATAAGGCCCAACGGTCGGGATAAAGCCAATATGCATTGGTCCCGTCATGGCACCACTTTGGCCACTCGCCATATCTTTGAAGGTTTTTACTTCACTTAAGATGCGTTTTGCTTGCTCCACCAACTGCAAACCAGAATCGGTAAACAGCACTCGACGGCTGCTTCTTTCTAGTAATGCCGTGCCCAGTTCATCTTCTAGTTTACGAATCTGACCACTCAAGGTTGGTTGGCTAACAAAACAGGCTTCCGCTGCTTTTCGAAAATGCTTGTGCTCCGCAAGCGCCACCAAGTACTCAAAATCTCGGATATTCATACGTACGATTCGCTTCTTGTTTGGCGATAGAAATAATCTATCAAAACCATAGCATTAAACGATTAGAGCTATCAAAGTTTTTTTTCAATAATGAGCTCAACAAAACGAAACTGAGCGACAAATAACGCTAAGCTCGAAAACGAATTATTTCATAAATTTAAAAAGGAAATCATCATGTTTGCATCAAAAGAAGGTCAAGCTGTACCACAAGTTACTTTTCCGACTCGTAAAGGTGACGCATGGGTGAACGTAACCACGGATGAGCTGTTTAAAGACAGAACGGTTATCGTATTCAGCTTGCCAGGTGCGTTTACTCCGACGTGTTCGTCGAGCCACCTACCTCGTTACAACGAGTTGTTCTCAGTATTTAAAGAACACGGCGTGGATGAAATTCTATGTGTGTCAGTGAACGATACGTTTGTAATGAACGCATGGAAAGCTGACCAAGAAGCAGAAAACATCACTTTCATTCCAGATGGTAACGGTGAGTTCACAGACGGCATGGGTATGCTAGTGGACAAAAACGACATCGGCTTCGGCAAGCGTTCATGGCGTTACAGCATGCTAGTGAAAAACGGCGTGGTTGAGAAAATGTTCATCGAACCAAACGAGCCAGGCGACCCGTTCAAAGTTTCTGACGCAGACACTATGATGAACTACGTAGCACCTGAGTACAAAACTCAAGAATCTATCACGGTGTTCACTAAACCAGGTTGTCCTTTCTGCATGAAGGCGAAACAAAATCTGATTGACCACGGTCTTCAATATGAAGAAGTGATTCTGGGTAAAGACGCAACAACAGTAAGTCTACGTGCAATCTCTGGTCGCACAACGGTTCCTCAAGTCTTCATCGGTGGTAAACACATCGGCGGTAGCGAAGAGCTAGAAGCTTACCTAGGTTAATAGTTTGCCTAATGGGCTTGGGTTGGCAATCTCGCTGTCCAGAACTCAGCCCTAGGTCTCCCGGAGCATCCCTCGCCCGGGAGACCATCCCTCTCAATCACTTCCTATGCTTAGTCTTGATAACTGGTTGTCTTCACCGTTCGACCAGTTATCAAGATTAATGAACTCAAATTCACTCATCCAAACTTAGTCACTTCAACTGCGTTTGGGAAAAACGAGAATCCATTATGAAACAGTTAAATGTCGACGTAGCAATTATTGGTGGTGGTACTGCAGGTCTTGGCGCCTACCGCGCAGCAAAAGCACACACAGACAGTGTTGTGATGATTGAAGGTGGTCCTTACGGCACAACATGTGCTCGTGTCGGATGCATGCCATCGAAGCTATTAATCGCCGCAGCAGAAAGCGTACACCAGATCGAGAAAGCACCGGGATTTGGTGTACACCCACAAGGCGAGATTTACATTAACGGTCGTGAAGTAATGGATCGAGTAAAGCGTGAACGTGACCGCTTTGTTGGCTTTGTGTTGGAAGGCGTCGATGAGATCCCTGCTGAAGATAAAGTGTCGGGTTATGCTAAGTTTGCCAACGACAACACGTTAATCGTTGATGACCACACTCAAATCACAGCTAAGCGTATTGTGATCGCAACAGGCTCGCGTCCTGCTTACCCTGCTGTATGGAATGAACTCGGCGACCGCATAGTAATTAACGATGATGTGTTCGATTGGGATGACTTGCCAGAATCTGTTGCCGTATTTGGCCCTGGTGTGATTGGCCTTGAATTGGGTCAAGCGCTGCATCGTTTAGGTGTAAATATGAAGCTATTTGGTCTTGGTGGTCAAGTAGGACCATTGACCGATCCTGAAGTGATGGCGTACGCCGATAAAGCCTTCAAAGAAGAGTTTTACCTTGATGCCGATGTAAAAGTCGAAAGCATGAAACGCATTGCTTCATCAGACAACAGCGAAGAGGATAAAGTTGAAATCCAATTCATCAACCACGATGGTGAACTAGAAACCTTTGTTGTTGATTACGTATTGGCAGCAACAGGTCGCCGCCCGAATGTCGACAAGTTGGCGATTGAAAACACTAATGTGGCACTGGATGAGCGCGGCGTACCAACGGCGGATCACTATACATTGCAAACTTCGGTAGAGAGCATCTTCATCGCAGGTGATGCAAGTAACCAAATTCCATTGCTACACGAAGCGGCAGACCAAGGTCGTATTGCCGGTGACAACGCAGGTCGTTTCCCTGATATTCGTGCAGGTCTACGTCGCTCATCGATCTCAGCCGTTTTCTCAGACCCACAGATTGCGATGGTAGGAGAGACCTTCAAGCAACTAGAGACGCGTTTAGGCACCTGTGGCTGCTTCGCAACGGGTGAAGTCTCATTTGAAAACCAAGGCCGCTCTCGTGTCATGCTTCGTAATAAAGGCATGTTGCATGTCTACGGAGAGCAAGGTACTGGCCGCTTCTTGGGAGCTGAAATGATGGGACCAAATGCCGAGCATTTAGCACACCTACTCGCTTGGGCACATCAGAACAAGATGACAGTTTCTGAGATGTTGGATATGCCGTTTTATCACCCAGTGATTGAAGAAGGCGTTCGTACCGCACTACGAGATTTGAATGCGAAGCTTCACTTAGGTCCAGAGATGATCAAACACTGTCTTGATTGTGGTCCTGGTTGCTAAGGCTCACGCTTTACCTCCCGCCAATAAACAAAAAGCCTCGTTTACACGCTGTCTCTTGATCACAAG
>NZ_JAHGAH010000020.1:0-3136 GCF_030248475.1 Vibrio sp. D173a | reverse complement strand
TATGCCATATCGCCTTTTAGGCTCAGTCGTCATTGCCCTCTTTATTCATCGTCGGTGAATGTGCCGAACACCGTGATTAAAGCGTCAACAAACTCACCCGCTTTAACCTCCCCCAGAAAGCACGGCTTGAAATCGTCGGTTGCCATGTATTTTTTCTTGGCTGGCACGTACACCATCGAACCAGGGTTCGCCGCTAAATAGTCTTGAAACACCCTGCTCACCTTTTGTCGACCTAAGCCCAGGTGACGATAAATGTCTTTACTGGTAACGTGGCCGTTTAGAAGTAGCTTGGCATCAATCAGCTTTAAAAGGGCATCATCGAGCAAGGGTTTAGACATGCTGTTCCCTCTCTGCTCGCGCATTGGCTTGGTGTTTTATCTCTTGGGCTTTCATGACTTTAGCGCCCATGATGACGACTCTCAGAAAGCCTTGTTTGGATTCGGTTTTGTTCCAGTTATCGAGGTTCTGGCGGGTAGTACATGCGTACATCGCCAATTCATCAACGGTATTAAAACCAGCCATTTTGCTCAGCTCTGACAACTTATAATCGGGTATAAAGCTCAAAGGATACCTCCTTCATCGTAAGTAAAAATACTTTACCATTAAACGTAAATTAGTAAATCATATTGACACAACAAAAGTAATCCGTATAAATAATTGATGAATCAATCACATTTAGAGTCCTTCGCGGCGGCTTGAACGGCTTTGAGAAATCGTCGAGAAACAAAACGATAGAGAGGGACGCTGAAAAGCTTTAGAATGGGAATGGGAATGGGAATGGGAATGGGAATGGGAATGGGTGCTCTTGGTGTTTCTGCCATGAGCATTTCACTTGAGCATATTTGCAAGTGGTAGAAAGAACAAAGCCCCGAATGAACTATAAATTCAAACGAGGCGATGTAATGTATCTGACAATACAAATACTAGCCTCTTCATCGAGTGGAGGCAATGAAAAATGCCAAAAAGTAAAACCGCCCTAATGGGCTTAGTGGTCATTTGCATCACAATACTGTGTGGACTTCTGATAGTCCGAGACTCGCTTTGCGAGGTTCGGTATAAAGGAGGCGGCACAGACTTTCTGGCACGCTTCGTTGTCTACGAAACACGTATGAAGTAGCTGGACAGGAAGAGGGGCAACCCTCTTCCTGATTCAGTATTGTAACGAGACAGGCCAACGAGCACCCATATTCTAAAAACTAATCCACAACGTTACCTTGGCTATGCAAATCAAACGAGACTTTGACTACTACCACAACCTTCACAACGTCATTACCCACGCCCTGCTTCATTTACTGTGTCAGGTATCCGTATCCACCCGCTTTGTGCCAGTCGCGACACGCAATGACATTCTGATCAAATACCTCAAACCAAAGCTCAACGATAAGTCCTTATCGAATATCAAAAAAGACATCAAACTGATGCTCAGCGTAGCGAGAAAACAAGGGGGAAACTTAGAAATGCGATTACATGAACTGAACTCACAATCAAATCGAACGAAACTTGTTGGCGCTGAAAAGCTGTATAACTTACTGGTTCATTTATATGACGCAGAAGGGATCGAGTCACGATTGTTTGAAGAAGGTAGCGAAGCGGAGCCTGGCATAATCTATATGCTTGAAGAACAAATCGAACACGGCTTTGATCAAGAGCATAAGCAAGTTACCCCACTATCACTATTAATCCAATTAGAGCGCGCCCCAGAGCTCATCGACTCCATCAATAATCACGGCCTGTTCCTTGCAGAAATGAAAGAGTGGAACATCGAGACGCATCAAGCGCATATTCTCGTGCACCCGGTTCACCATCACGTGTAATACAGCGACGAAATGTTGTATTGTTAAGTACAGACCAATTAATGGATATCGATTTTATGCCGAGTTATCACATCACGTACTTCAATGTAAAAGAAAGGAAAATTGAGGAAGAAAGTATCTTCATGAAATCTAACAATGGGGCAAGCTCGTGCTAGAACTGGTTGGCTTGACACGAGTTTGTCGGATAGGCGACACCTGTTACCAGATGCCGCCCTCCTAAGAACCGTACGTGCAACTTTCACTGCATACGGCTCAAGCCTCCACTAAGGCGTTATTGTTACCCAGCAACTCACAAAGCAGTGGCGACAGGATCAGACCATGAGTTGCGACCTGTATTTTTCACCTTACGTTCATTGAGAAAACCTTCCCAAAAAGGATCAAACGGATTCGCTTGACTCATGATTTTAACATGTCGCTTAATTGGCACCTTAGCGATGTCAAACAGCCTGATCACTCCATACTTACCTGCCTTTTTGAACCAGCCATGGAAAGTCCATTGACCTTGCAAGTTCAGAAAATACTTATGTGCGACCCACTTGCGCCCCTTGTTTGGGTGACGCCTAACTGACCATCGCCATAACGCTAGAAACATCTGATGACCAATATAGCCGAAGGTTTGTTTAGCAACACAATGGCGATAGTAATTCGCCCATCCTCGTAGCTTTGGATTTATCATCTTGATGAGATCTGCTACTGGGATTGTTGCGTGTTTTCTAATGAGGTCACGCATGTTTCGTAAGAATGATAATACGTTGGATTTGCTCGGTTTAATGAGCAGTTTCCCTTTGTACTTTCTGGCGTTGAAGCCAAGAAAGTCAAAACCATCATTGATATGAGTAACGTGCGTTTTCTCTTCAGAAAGCGTTAAACCTCTTTCTTGTAGGAAAGCCATCAGTTGCGGCTTGATGTCATTCACAAGAACTTCCTTTGAAGACCCAGTGATAACAAAGTCGTCAGCATAACCTATAAAGTTTACTCTGCTGCCTGTCTTGCGAGCGATAGACTTAGTTAGCTTTTCTAGTCCGACAAGAGTGAGCAGCATCAGGGTGGGTGAAATTATCCCGCCTTGTGGTGTTCCCTCTGCCGTTTTGTAAAATAGCCCTTTGTCTATATAGCCACATTCCAGCCATTGCTTGAGCATTCTTTTGTCTGTCGGGACATTATCAAGTAACCACTGGTGGCCTATCTTGTCGAAACAAGCTTTGATATCCCCCTCAAGAACCCATTGTGCTGCTCCTTTTTTTGCACAGGCATTTGAAGCACTGCTGTATTGCATCGGCTGCGCTTCGGTTAGGTCTAAAACCATAGCTGTTAGGGTCGGC
>NZ_JAHGAH010000002.1:0-906 GCF_030248475.1 Vibrio sp. D173a | reverse complement strand
TTCTGGTCGATGGAAGCTCTCGCCGGTTATTACCGCGCTCTTTCCGTTGTCCATAAAGTTAAACACTTGAGCGAAGAAATAATTATTATCCTTTTCTGAGTTGAGGTGTACTCTCCCTGTCGGCTGAACGGTGATAGGAAAGACGTCATAGCCACCTTTGCGCTTTTTGTTTTCACAATATAAGTAGAGAAGCAGGCCCGTTTTGCGTTCTAAGAACCCTAAATTCTCGAAACGGCAAGCAGCCAGTCGACCAAAAAACCAAGTGTAAACAAGACCACGCTTTCGATCGAAGTATATACGCGCTGGCTTCGGGGATTTAATAAAAAACACCGTAAAGAACAAGGTTAATGACAATGTCACGCTGGCAATAACAAGCTCAGACACAAATGATTTTCGTTTATTTTTGGTCCCATATTTAAATACGGCTCTGCTGTAATTAATTAAAGAATATTCTCCTTTCTCATCGAACCAAGCTCGATAATATTGAAACCATTTTCTATCAAAAGAATCAAATGGCTCACCTCTCGCCTTTTGAGCCTGATACTCAGCAACTCTCTCCTTTGCAGTGATCAGAGAAGCTGAATTAGGCCCCAACTTACCGACAAAAACAAAAGCCAAAAACCATAGTCCAATAACCAAAGGTAAAAGATACGCAAACCGTAAACCGTGCCTAGCATCACGCACCGTTAGGACATCATCAGTTACCGTCATAAAAGGCTCTAACGGATCATGAGCGGGCTTAATCGGCTTAAATTGGGAAGCAAAGGACTTTTGCCATTGACTGAGCCTTTGTGGGTATTGGTATCTAATTAAGAAACCTTGATTGTTTGACCTTTTCATTTTCAACTTACGTACTTTAGGCCAGCAGATTTGCTGGCCTTGATTTAGTTAAGGCGCTTTAATTCA
>NZ_JAHGAH010000199.1:0-12476 GCF_030248475.1 Vibrio sp. D173a | reverse complement strand
TTTATCTTTATCTTTATCTTAGCGATGCGCTTACATCATGCCAGTCACAATGCCTGCCGCGACAAAGAATACAATCATCCAAAGCACCGACAAGTTAAGTTTCTTATGTAAGTAGAAGCCAGCTATCACAAGAGCGATGTCAATTGGAGCAACCACAGCGCTGCTGAATACCGGTTGGTAAAGGGCTGCTAATAGTAAACCAACGACCGATGCGTTTACGCCGTTGATTGCACCTGACACTGCAGGTTTACCAGCCAGCGCTTGCCAATTCTTTAGCACGCCAAGCAGCAATAAAAAGCCCGGTAAGAACACACCTAAGGTTGCGACCAACGCGCCTAGGACAGGCGCATCAGACAGCTCGTAACCAATGTAAGTTGCGAAGGTAAACATCGGTCCTGGTACCGCTTGCGCTGCGGCGTAGCCCGTTAGGAACGCGTCTTGGCTGAGTTGATCGCCAACGATGTTTTGCAATAGCGGAAGTACAACGTGACCGCCACCGAACACTAAGCTACCTGCTTGGAAGAAGTCGCTAAACAATCCAAGCATTGGCAGGGTGTGAGCCAAAAACGGCAAACCAATCAGAAGTACCGCGAACAGTGCCAATGGTGCAATGGTTGGTTTAAAAGGTTCGGCAGGCGCTGCAGATTCCTTCTTTAGGTATTGAGTACCAATCAACCCCGCCACCACAAGCACCAGCATTTGAGTTGCGATGCTCGGTGCAACCAATAAGGCAATCGCGGTTGCAACACACAAGCCGGCTGTTAGTTTGGTTTGACAGAAGTTTTTGTACATTCCCCAAGTCGCATCCGCCACCACAACGACCGCAAGCAACTTCAAGCCATGAACGATGTTTTGGAACAACGCGGTATCGGTGATCTGGCTGCTTACCATCGCAAGCGCCAACATGATGATCACGGAAGGCAGCGTGAAGCCAAGAAACGCCATACAAGCGCCGCCCAGACCTCCGCGTTTGTAACCCAGAGCAAAGCCAACTTGGCTAGAACCAGGGCCCGGTAAGAATTGGCTCAAAGCCACGATCTGTGCGTATTCGCTGTCATCAATACATTTGAGCTTTTCAACGAACGTTTGGCGGAAGTAACCGATGTGCGCCGCAGGGCCACCGAAACTGATCCAACCAAGCCAAAAAAAGGTTTTAAAAATGGTAAACATGTTGAGCCTGTTAAATCTCCAATAAAACTGCATCTACTGTAAGAAATGTACTAAGATGACTCAAATTAATAGTTTTAATTTCATCTATGAATGAAATGGGATGAGGTTTGTTCTGTGAAAGATGACATCCAGTGGCGCAATATCGATTTGAATCTGTTGGTGACCTTTTCTTACCTATATCGCTATCGCAGTGTGAGTTTGGCGGCCGAGAAAAGCTTTGTCAGTCAGTCTGCTATGAGCCACAGCTTGTCGCGTTTGCGTGTGTTGTTTGATGACCCATTGTTTGAGCGTAAAGGCCATAAGATGGACCCAACCGAGCACGCGCATCATATTGCGCCGACGGTGCATCATTTATTGGACTCGATTGCCAAAGACTTACTGACGAAGTCCGCTTTCCGACCAGAAAACTACGCCGGTGTGTGCCGCATTGGTTTAACCGACTACGCCGAATTCATCTTCGCCCCACTGCTTTATGATGAAATCCGTAAGCGTGCGCCTGAAGCCCAAATCAGTTTTATTAACGTCAACCGTAGCAATTACGTGGCGATCACGGAACACGATAAGTTAGATGTCATCATCGGCAGTATGCCAGTACTCGACGATAACTTTGAGAGCCAGTACCTCTACACAGAAAAGCACATATGTCTGTGTGATAAGCGAGTGTTGAAAGGTGAAACACAATTGTCGATTCATGCTTTTGCCAATATCGAGCAAGCCCTCGTGAGCCCTGATGGCAGCTTGAGTACACAAGTAGACAAAAAGCTTGCTGAGCACGGCTTGAGCCGAAAAGTCACCGTTGCTTCACGTAACTTCCTGACAATTCGAAACTTGCTTAAACAGCGTGAGTTGGTTGCGATTGTGCCGGAGAAAATGGCGCAAGCGGAAGGGTTCTCGGACGATTTGGTGAGCGTCCAGCCGCCGATTGCGGTAGCGGATTTTGATATCGCGATGTTGTGGCATACCAGCCGTAACAACGAGGATAAAGGGATTTGGCTGCGTCAGCTGGTAGCAGAATTGGTTTCAGGTAATTGATCTTATAAGGGCACCACGAGGGTGCCCTTTAAGTAAGCGAGCTATAGGTCGTTTATACTTGCGTTACTGGCTCTTGCGCCTTTTCTTGCGTTGCTTGTTGTTTGATAGCTTGCTTCTTTTCAAAGCGAGAGATCCACCACCAAGCCAGAGCAGAGAAGACGGCAGTCATAAACACGTTGATGAAGAACGCACGTACCAAATCAACACCTGTCGGGAATGCCGATGCGGTCATGCTCACCACGAAGATGACAATCAATACCGACACCACACTCATGCCCACTTTGCGTGAACCCATACGGAAGTCGCGCGGTGTATCGTCGTGTTTTAGACGGAATACAAAGTACGCAATCATGATGAAGATTGGCGGTAGCATCGCCGTACCTGCGGTTAGGTTGATCGCTTGGTTCATCATGTCTTGCACGGATTCTGAACCAAAGCCGTTAACGATCAGCATCACCACAACGAATGCGAATTGCCACCATGCTGCACGCACTGGTACACCGTGTTCGTTTAGCTCTGTGGTTTTCTCGCCGTATACACCTTTTGGAATTTCAGAGAAGTGAATTTTTACTGGTGCTGCAGTCCACATCATCATTGAGCCAAACATCGCGATGAACAAGATGATGCCAACGAAGCGTCCAACCAATACTGTTGAAATGTCGAAGTATTGCGCCATACCAGTAAAGATTTCTACCATGCCGCCTGCGTATGTTAGGTCTTCACGCGGAACGAACACGTTCACCAAAAGTGAGCCAATAGCGTACATCGCACCAATCAAGACGCCCGCCATGATGATCACTTTGATGAAGGCTTTTTGGCCGCCTTTTACGTCTTTCAGGTACGCCGCTGCGGTTTCTGCACCACCTGCTGCTTGGAAGATCCAACACATAATACCAAGCGTCGCCCAGTTAATGGTTGGGCTCATTGCTTCTAGCGTGATTGGTTCTGCAGGCGTGTAAGTGTCGCCGCCCAGAGCCATTAGCGCGCCGAGAACGTAAATGCCGAATAGGGCAAACACACCGTAAGCAACCAGCTCAGAAATTTTGCCCAACCAAGATGCGCCTTTGGTTGAAATGTGGGTCGCCGCTGCGAACAGAACAATCGAAATAATCGATGTGACCATTGGTGAGAAGGTGTATTCGTAACCAAGCATCGCGTAAGACGCGTAAGCAATCACGTTTGGTAGCAGAGACACAAACCAGAATAGGTTTACGAACCAGTAAAGGAACGAACCTAGGTAAGCCGCTTTAGAGCCAAGTGGTTGTTTAAGCCAGTCGTACATGCCTGACTCAGAGTTTTTGTTCGCCGAAACGAACTCCGCAATGATGAATACAAATGGAATGAAGTAAACGATCGTCGCGAAAAGGAAGATAGGGGCAGAGCTAAGGCCAAGCTCAATGTTATTGTTCACGATGTTACGGACGTTAAATACCGCCGCAAATGTCATCGACAGCAAGGCGAATTTGCCAATGGTGCCACGCATAGATTCAGACATAGAGTCCTCCGATGAATCACGTCAATTCCCTTCGTAACTCAGTGATAGTGCTATTGGCCGTTTTATCATTCTTGGGCGAGTACTATTCGTAATCGCGTGGGATTGCTGAGGTCTACAACTGATCTGTGTTCTGAATTACTTTGGGTTTATTTAATTATTTTGTTGTTAGGCCAGACGCGTTGTCTGGCCTTGCCTGTAAGCCGTTATTTATTTAGGAAATAGCCATCTTCGATGGTCACTTTGAGCACCACTTTTCTTACTCGGTTGTCACCGTGGAAGCGGTACGCTTTATCGTTATCAAAAATGGCAACTTGGCCTTCGCAAAGCTCGCGAGTCTCACCTTGACCAGAGAGAAATTCGCGGTCAGTTTCATCACGGTATGCTTGCTCTAGGCGTAAATCGGATTTGTCGGCGAACTCCACTGTTTCGCGACCTTCTAGGTAGTAATGCACGTCGAAGTAGCGGCGGTTCCCTTCAAACAGGTCGGTTTGTTTTGTGCCGTCTTCAATCATGTAAACCAGAGAGTCACCAATCGAATACATCACGCCGTCTTTGATGTTGGCGATGTTATCAATCGCTTCCACGCAGCGGTTCCATTTACGACCGTCGCGGTACACGACTTTGAATTGTTCTAAGTTGTCTAACACGATCATGGATTACGCCTCGTTTGCTGTTTGAGTATTTGGTTGAGTGAAGAACGCATTGTCGAAATCATGGTTTGCCATGGCTTGTGCACTGCAATCGCCCGCTTGAAGTGGCATCAGTGTTAGGCCATAGCGGAACTCGTCCATGTACACGCGGTATGAATCAAGCACTTCGCTGCCCCATGAGTTTGAGCCCAGTCCCATCACTTGATGGTCAAGGTTGAGCGTGATGTAGCCGCTCTTTTCTAGCTCAATGGTGTGTTGCGCTTCGTGCAGGTTTTGGTTGGTGTAGAACCAAGCGCTGAAGTTGATTTCTTGCTGTGGTTTCACCAACAACCCCGTGCCGTGGCGATTCGTCAGTGACGCCCAGCGGACGTGTTGTCGGTTGCCGTTGTTTTGTGGGAACGGGTAGTTCTCAAACATGTCGGCTACCGTGCTGTGGTAGACATCAATCAAGTTCGCTTGGCGACTGTCTTGGTAGTTTTCTTCAGGGCCACGACCGTAGTAACTCACTTGGTCAAAGCTGCCGTTGATGCCCAAATCCAAGCCAATCACGGGGATTACGTGCGGGTAATCGCCATAGCGCTTACCGCTCAGTTCCACATTCAAATGACCTTGTGCGTTGATTTGGTAGCGGTAGGTACAGCGCATGCCAAAGTCGAATACCGGTGGTGCAATGATGCTGGTGGTCGTAATCGAAACCGAGTCATCCGTTGCTTCGACTTGTAGCGTGCGGAAGTGCTCTTGCATGATTTGTAAGTGCGCTGGGTGCTACAAACCTTCGTACTCTTGTTTGTGGTTATCAATCATTGGCTTGAAGAAGTTCAGTCTAGGCTCAGATTGAATCAGCTCTTCACCATTGACGCGCCAAGAGGTCAGCTTGCCGTTGACTTTAGAGAAAATTAGCGTGAAGTTGTGGCCTTCAATCACATGTTCCAAGCGGCTTTCTGAGGTGACTAACGCTTGTGCATTGTGGCTAACAAATTCGGCTTCGCTTGCTGTGTTCTCTTTCAGTTGGAATTGGTACACCGCGATGTCGTGGTTCGCTTCGCTGTACAACGTGCGGCTGTCTTTACGCACGGTGAAGTTAATAAAGGCTTCGCGTTCGTCCAGCTCTGGCAGGTTAATTGTGATTTCACGCGCGCTGTTGGCTGCAAGTTCTTCGACCTTAAACTGCACGCTGCGCAGCGTTTCACCTTCCGCTCGGACATCTGCCGTGATGGTGTAATCATCAAGGTTGGTAAACCACAATTTGTTCTCTACGGTGAAGGTGTTTGTCTTGCCTTCTACTGCTTGAATTTTCACTGGAGCGATGACTTGTTTGTACTCTTTCAAGCCCGGTCCTGGTGTTTGATCTGGGTAAATCAAACCATCCATACAGAAGTTGTAGTTATTCGGGTAATCGCCGTAATCACCGCCGTATTTGTAAAACTCTTGGCCGTTTTCATCACGTGCTAATACGCCGTGATCACACCATCCCCATACGTAGTGACCTTGAATGTGGTCGTGCGCATAGAACACGTTTTGGTATTCCTTTAGACCGCCAGGGCCATTACCCATCGCGTGTGCGTATTCACAAATGATGCGTGGTTTCTCGTGTGGGTACTCACCAAAGTGATTCATGAGCTGCGCACGCGAGTACATGGTTGAAATCACGTCAACGACTTCCGCATCGCGGTCTTCTTCGTAATGCACCAAACGGGTGTCATCAATCGCTTTGGTTGCGTCGTACATTGCGCGGATGTTGCAGCCGTAACCGGACTCGTTACCTAGTGACCACATGATGATGGAAGGGTGGTTCTTTTGGGCGTGAACGTGGCGTTCTGCGCGGTCTACAAACACACTTTCCCAAGCTGCATCGTTGGTGATGCGGCTGAGATCGCCAACGTTCGCGAAGCCGTGGGTTTCTACGTCGGTTTCTGCCATTACGAACAAGCCGTAAATGTCACACAGTTCGTAGAAGCGTGGGTCGTTAGGGTAGTGCGCGGTACGAACTGAGTTGATGTTGTGTTGCTTCATCAAAATCAGATCTTTCTCGATGCGCTCCATGCCGACTGCACGACCTTTTAGGTGGTCGTTATCGTGGCGGTTCACACCGTGCAGCATCACGTATTGGTTGTTGATGTAGAACAGACCATCACGCACTTTGATATCGCGGAAGCCAACGCGCTGTGGGATCACCTCAATTACATTGCCTTGTGCATCTTTCAGTGTGATGAACAGTTGGTATAGGTATGGATTTTCTGCGGTCCAATGGGTTGGGTTCACTACATCAATGGCAAAGTTTGTTTGGCTGTTGTCTTGGATAGTCAGTGCATCACATTGGCCACTAGCAATCACAGTTCCTTTGTCTTGGAGCGAGTATTCCAGCGTGTAACCAGACGCAACCGCAGTAGACAGGTTTTCTAGCTCAACTTGGCAGCTTAAAGTCGCACTTTGGTAATCGTCGGCGAAATCAGTACGAACAGTCAGATCTTGGACGTGAACGTGCTCTTTTCCGACAAGGTAAACATCACGGAAGATACCCGCTGTCCACCACATGTCTTGGTCTTCAATGTAAGTCGAATCTGCCCATTGCATGACGCGCACAGACAATTAGTTCTCGCCTTGTTGAACGTAAGAAGAAATGTCGAACTCAGCGGTTAAGCGACTACCTTTGCTAAAGCCAACGTAATGGCCGTTTACGTAAACTTCGAAGTAAGTTTCAACGCCATCAAATTTGATGATGGTTTGTTTGTTGTCCCATTGCTGGCCAAGCGTGAAAGTGCGTTGGTATGCGCCAGTTGGGTTGTCGGTTGGGACAAACGGTACGTCGATAGGGAATGGGAAACCTTCGTCAGTGTATTGAAGGTCACCGTGGCCTTCCATCTGCCACATGTTCGGAACGGTAATGCGTCCCCAGTCTTCCATTTTTTGAGAGTAAAACGCTTCAGGTACCAAAAGCGGGTTAGTGAAGTAGTTGAATGTCCATTGACCACTCAGCAGTTTAAAGCGGCTGATCAGCTCGCGTTGGAACGTTTGTGCGTTTTTAACTGAATCGTATGAGAAAAAGTAAGCACGTGGTGCCATACGGTTCTCATGTAGGTGAAGGAAGTTTTCCCAGTTGTTCACGTTTGTTCTCCCCTCGGCTTAGCTTGGTCATGTTGGCGCTGTATTGTCAGCGTCGAATCTGCCCAAAAGAAATGCAGCCGATGTATTGTGAAAAGGCTTATGAGTTATCTGGGAAAGATTTTAGTAAAAATTTTACTAAAATAAATTGATGAAAACGTTTAACTTTAACTCGATCACGTTTTAATACGTGATTGGTGAGCAAGATGTGATCAGGGTAAAGGAATAGCATCCCAAGCTTATTTACTGGGTAAAACGAGTAAAAAATGACAGGAGTTTAGAGAAGGGAAATAAAAAAGCACTGAGGATTCAGTGCTTTATAAAATACGAATGAAGAGGGAGAACTACTTAGTCGTGCCGCGCAGTTTGAGTTTGCTTGGTACGTGAACTTGCAATGGCAGCGCACGGCCATCGCGGTATTTTTCTACCAATAAGTTTACCCCTTGTATGCCCATCATCTCTGAGTGAATTCGCACAGTAGAGAGCGGTGGGAAGGTAAAGCGCGCGGTTGGAATGTCATTCACACTGATCAGAGCAATGTCTTGTGGAATGTTCAAACCGAACTCATGGATGGCACGTAAAACCCCAATCGCAATCGAGTCTGATGCGATAAAGAGTGCTGTCGGAAAGTCGCCTTTTGCCAACATCGCTTTGGCTAAGTCGTAACCCGATAGGCTAGAAAAATCGCCGCGGTAAATGTCGTTCTCTGATACAACACCTTTTAGGTTGCCGTATTCCACAAAAGCGTTTTCACGAATGTCCGCCGTGTTGGGTTCGTCTTGTCCGCCAATAAAACCAATGCGCTGGTAACCTTGTTCGACGAAGAAGTCGACAACTTGCTTACTGATGCGAGCAAGATCGATATCAACACTGTCGTACATGCTGTTGCTGTCTGAGAAGTCGATATAACAAATGCTGTCTGCGAGGCGCTTAGGTAGTTTATTGATGATCGCTTTATCGGTTTTACCAACCAAAAGGATACCGGTGATCTTTTGCGTTTCGACATCGATGACGCTGTCGTAGCAGTTGGTTAATGTAATGCCCAATCTATCGCACTGGGTTTCAATTCCGTGACGAATCGACAGGTAGTAGGGGTCATTCACCTCTGCTTCTTGCTTGTAGTTATACAAAGCGAAAAAGTGGTGTTTTTGTTTCGCCTCTTTGGTGGCTTTTTTCGAACTGCTAGTGCGGTATTCCAGCTTTTCAGCAATCTCTAAGATGCGGTGTTTAGTTTCTTCTTTTACGCTCAGAGTCGGATCGTCATTCAACACGCGTGAGACGGTTGCAAGTGAGACGCCCGCTTCTGTAGCGATATCTTTTAGTGTTGCCATGTTCACTTCCCGTTGGCAAAGCTCACTGTCCCAGTGAGATAAGCAATAATCCCACCATTGTAAACAAGCTACTTATGGATGCACAAATTTTTAGTAAAACTGTGCGAGGAGTGAAATGAAGAAAGCACCGCGATAAGCGGAATTTTTAAACAAACAAAAGCCCGAACGGCTAGGACAATCCGTTCGGGCTTTGTTATTTACCATTGCCACTTAACACGAGTGGTAAGGCGATAAGGTTAAACCTAAGATTTTTTACCTTTGGTTTTATCCGGGTCGACAAGCAAGTGGTCAAACACATGGCGAATGAATGGTGCTCCGACTTTTGAACCACCGTTACCGTGCTCAATCACAACGGTCGCTACGTATTTTGGATGGTCGTACGGTGCAAAGGCAGTGAACAACGCATGGTCAAGCAGATGGTTAGCGAGCTTTTTCGAGTTGTAGACTTCGTCTTTACGCAAACCAAATACCTGCGCAGTCCCCGATTTACCACCGCTGCTGTACTCTGCGCCTTTAAACGCGCGGCGGCCGGAACCATGTGCGCCATTGTTTACCAAGCGCATCGCGTTGATTGGAATGTCCCAGTATTTATCTGGCACACCTTCAATTGGCGGTAGATCTTTCGGTGCAACGTCGACTTGGTTTTCAAACTCTTCACCATGTTCAATCACAGCTTTAAGTAGGTGAGGTGCTTTCATTTCACCATGGTTGATAAGGAACGAAGTGGCTTTGGCGATCTGCATTGGCGTCGCCGTCCAATAACCTTGGCCAATACCGATTGGCACTGTGTCACCCTGATACCAAGGCGTGCGGTGGCGTACGACTTTCCACTCGCGGGTCGGCATGTTCGCACTGCTCTCTTCATAAATATCGATACCGGTTGGCAAGCCAAAGCCGAACTTGTTCATCCATTTCGAGATGCGGTCGATGCCAAGGTCAAAGGCAGTTTGGTAGAAGAAAGAGTCCACGGATTCTTCAATCGCTTTGGTGACATCAACATTACCATGCCCCCAACGTTTCCAATCTCGCCATGCTTTTGAATTTGGTTTCGAGCCCGGAATACGCCAAGAACCGTGATCGTTACGCACCGTCGTTGGCGTAATCACATGTTCCTCAAGCCCCGCCACTGCCATAAATGGTTTCACGGTGGATGCCGGAGGGTAAACACCAAGCGTAGTGCGGTTTACCAAGGGGTGAGCAGGATCGTTCAATAGAGATCGGTACGCTTTGCTGGAAATGCCGTTCACAAATGGGTTGGGGTCATAACTTGGGCTAGATGCCATCGCGAGTACGCTGTTGTCTCGTGGGTCGAGCACCACAGCACTACCTTGGCGATGGTCGAGCTCTTTGTAGACGTATTCTTGTAACTCGATATCAAGGTTTAGCACGATGTCTTTACCCGGAATCGGCGGTACGTATTTGATGGTGCGAATGACACGGCCGCGGCTGTTTACTTCGACTTCTTCATAGCCTTTGGTGCCATGGAGAAGGTCTTCGTAGTAGCGCTCAACACCCAACTTGCCGATGTTTTGCGTTGCTTGATAGTTCTGCGCTTTGCCTTCTTCATCAAGGCGACGTAAATCTCGGTCGTTGATGTGCGAAACGTAACCCAGTACGTGTGTCAGTTTTTCACCGTAAGGATAAAAACGCTTGAGGTCGGCAGTCACAAACACGCCATTGAACTCATGCTGATGAACAGAAAAGCGCGCGACTTGTTCGTCATTCAGCTCATTCATGATGGTGACAGAGCGAAAGCGGCGAGTGTGCTTATAACGTTTTTTAAAAGCGTCGACTTGCTCTGGAGTGATGTCGACGTAATGACGCAACTTTTCAATCAGAGCATCCGGTTCGCCTGCCTGCTCTGGGATCATGTCAAGGTTGTAAAACGGACGGTTCTCCGCCAGCAATACGCCATTTCGGTCGTAGATCAAGCCACGTGTTGGCGCGATAGGCAGGATTTTGATTCGGTTGTCGTTGGAGCGAGTCTGATAATCTTTAAAGTGGTTAACCTGCAAGTTGTACAGGTTCGCGACCAATCCACTCAGCAAAATAACCATGCCGAGGAAGGCAAAGATGGCACGGTTCTTAAACAACCGCACTTCTTGGTTGTGGTCTCGAAATTCGTTTCGCTTGCGTAGCATGAGGGCCCTTCAGATCTGTTTTTATTCTTTGTATGCCCCGATAAAAGGAAAAGACGCGATTCGAGTCTTGTTACAAAAGGTTACATTTGGGGCGGGGCTACTGTAGCGGGCTTTATCTCTCGTTTTGTAAGAGCAATGTCAGGTATCGATTGCGGAAAAACATCTTTCTGGTTTGCGTGAATCACCGTGTTTTTCTTACATTGTGTAAACGTTTATACATGTAAGTGTCATAAATCTTTCCCATTTTTCTGCTCTAACCCAACTTTCTTTATTTTTATTGATTTTGAATCGTGATGTAATTTTGTGGAAACGTTTGCATTATTTTGAGTTTGATCACGGATCTGGATCGGTTTTGATTGGTAGACTTTTAGCCAGTTGAGAAATGAGCGAATTTGCTTGGTGAGCAGGCTCAACCAATTTCCAAGCATCGAGCAGCAAAAGTGGAGAAGCAAAAGTGAAAGTTCTTGTCACAGGCGGTATGGGGTACATCGGCAGTCACACATGTGTCCAGATGATTGAAGCAGGTATGGAGCCAATCATTGTCGACAACTTGTGTAATGCCAAAGTGGAAGTGTTAAGCCGCATTGAAGCGCTAACCGGTAAGCAACCAGCTTTCTACCAAGGCGACATTCGCGATGAAGCCTTTTGGGACTCAGTATTTGCCAAGCATGACATTCAAGCTGTGATTCACTTTGCTGGCCTGAAAGCGGTGGGCGAATCTGTCGCGAAACCATTGGAATACTACGACAACAATGTGAATGGCTCATTGGTGTTGGCGCGCAGCATGCTTAAAGCAGGCGTGAAAAGCATTGTATTTAGCTCATCGGCAACGGTTTACGGCGATCCTGACATTGTGCCGATTACGGAAGATTCTCCAACGGGGGCGACCACTAACCCATACGGTCGCAGCAAGTACATGGTGGAAGAGTGCTTGAGCGATTTGTTCAACGCAGAAAACGACTGGAGCGTGACGTTGCTGCGCTACTTCAACCCAGTTGGTGCGCATCCATCGGGCACTATGGGTGAAGACCCTCAGGGCATCCCGAACAACTTGATGCCGTTTATCGCGCAAGTGGCAGTAGGCCGCCGCGAAAAACTGTCGGTATATGGCAACGACTACCCGACGCCGGATGGCACAGGCGTGCGTGATTACATCCACGTGATGGATTTGGCAGACGGCCATATCGCAGCGCTGAAATCGGTAGGTGAAAAAGCTGGCTTGCACATTTACAACCTAGGTACGGGCAAAGGCTCTAGCGTGCTTGAGATGGTAGAAGCGTTCGCAACGGCTTGCGGTAATCCAGTGCCTTACGAGCTTTGTCCTCGTCGCCCGGGTGACATTGCAGAATGCTGGGCAAGTACAGATAAAGCGGAGCGAGACCTTGGCTGGAAAGCGACGCGCAGTGTTGCTGAAATGACGGCAGATACGTGGAAATGGCAGTCAAATAACCCGCAAGGTTACTAAAGAATTAGAGATTCCAGACATCTCGTGCCTCGATTCTGGAATGACAACGTTGAGCTATGAACTTTGTCATTCCCTAGAGCGAGGGACGTA
>NZ_JAHGAH010000198.1:0-1244 GCF_030248475.1 Vibrio sp. D173a | reverse complement strand
GACACATAAGCTAACTTCTTAAGTGGTTGATCCAGCTCATGCAGCGTATCTCTGCCTACCAAAGTAGGCTTCATCAGGAGTGAGGTCATTGAGTCCCTGATGGTTACGCTCCTCATTATAAAACACCATGTAGTGGCCGATTTCAAGCTCTGCTTCTCGGGGCGTGGTGTAAGCTTTTAAGTAAACCTCCTCATATTTCAGGCTTCTCCATAATCGCTCTATGAAAACATTGTCGACCCAGCGTCCTTTCCCATCCATACTTATCCTGACTCCATGGTCGAGTAGCTTCTGTGTGAATTCGGTGCTGGTAAACTGACTGCCTTGATCTGAGTTGAAGATATCTGGCGGACCATAATGTTTAAGCGCGTCTTCAAGGGCTTCGATACAAAAGCTCGTGTCCATGGTGTTGGATAGCCGCCAAGACAGCACCTTTCGGCTATACCAGTCGATAATGGCGACTAAATACAGGAACCCCTTAGCCATCGGGATATACGTGATGTCAATCGCCCAAGCTTGGTTCGGGTAAGTGACTTCGATATCACGCAAAAGGTAGGGATAAACCTTGTGTGCTTTGTTCGCTAGGGTCGTTCTAGGCTTGGGGTAAATAGCCCCAATGCCCATGTCTCGCATGAGCCGAACGACACGTTTACGATTAACGTTATGGCCTTTTTTAGCCATCTCATTTCGAATGCGTCTGCTCCCCATGAACGGATACCGAAGGTGAATTTCGTCAATCATGCGCCGTAGTACAATCTCTTCAGCAGAGAGTCCTATGGGTTGATAGTAAGCAGTAGAGCGAGCAATACTGAGAAGCTCACACTGGCGTTTTATTGGCAATTGGGTAGATTTAACCAGCGATCTCTTTCGCTGGGCTCGGTCTAACGACCGAGCACTTTGGCCAAAAAATCATTTTCCATGGTCAATTGACCAATCTTGGCGTGCAGTTTGTCCACTTCTTCAGAGTTGTCCTTGCCTGACTGGCTTTCAGAGGCAAAAATCATGGCTGCATTTTCGAGCAGCTCTTTTTTCCATGTAGAAATTTGGTTAGCGTGAAGATTGTATTTCTGAGCTAACTCAGCGACAGTTTTATCACCTCTAGCAGCATCAAGCGCCACCTTAGCTTTAAATTCGGGTGAGTGGTTTCTACGTTTTCTAGTCATAATCTGTTCCAGTATTTTTAGGTACTATACAAACAGATCAATCACTTAAAGTCATGTCCGAAAATTGGGGGCCACTTCTGTATC
>NZ_JAHGAH010000197.1:0-24876 GCF_030248475.1 Vibrio sp. D173a | reverse complement strand
GGGGATTTGTGTATAGGAGACAGCCCAATTACTGAGGCTTTGTTGTATCGGTGCTGAATGCTTGGAACGGAATGCCTGGAGCGACTATTTAACGTGCTGAGAAATCAGTGCTGCCAGCGTTTCCATCGCAGGGAACCAGTTTTTCTCCGCTCCAAAGTTCGCTACGCTGAGACGAATACAGTTTTGATACTGTCCCTGAGTGCCGAATACCGAGCCGGGCAGAATACTGATTTTGTGTTCGTTACAGGCTTGATAAAGCGCATAGCTGTCAGTCTTGGGTGGCAAGCGTAACCAAAGCAAGAATGAGCCTTGTACTGCATTGATTTGGTAGCGGTTTTTTAGTTCACAGTGTGCATCTAAGCATTGATTGAGCATCTGCAAATATCGTCTCACGTTGGCTTGGTAAACACGGCACATACGCGCAGTGTGAGTGCGGTATTTGCCTGAGGTTAGAAAAGTGCCCACTGCCGATTGCATCAAGTTCAAACTGCCCATGTTTTCACATAACAGGTATTGCTCGACTTGAGCGCGATAGCGTCCCGCCAACATCCAACCAATACGAAGGCGTGAATCGAGCGTTTTCGATAACGAGTTGACGTAAATCACTCGTTGCTTCTCGTCTAATTTGCGTAAGCTTGGCAAGGGTTTGTCGTAACTCAACGCACCAAACACGTCATCTTCAATGATTGGAATATCTCCAGAAACCTTAAGCAGTTGCTCACGTCTTTCAAGGGGCATCATTGAGCCTGTTGGGTTGGTGAAGTTTGGCGTGACAATAATGACTTTGATCTCCCACGTCGCCATGGCTTTTTCTAGCGCGTCTGGATCCATACCATCACGAGGACAACTAGGGATCTCGACCACTTGTAAACCGAGAGATTCGAGCATCAACAAGTTACCGAAATAGCAGGGGGATTCCACTGCAACAATGTCCCCTGTCTGTGTTGTTGCTCTGAGGGCAAGACTGATAGCTTGCTGTGCACCATGGGTGACCAAAAGATCATCCACGTTTGCAGGCGTTCCCAGATCTTGGGTGATCTTCGCCAGCTGTTTGACCAATAAGTCATCACCCGGTGGCAGTTGATAATGGCTGGAAATATGGCTTTGTTGACGACTCTGGCGACCAATTTCGGCATACAGGCTTTTGATGGCTGGTGCGTCAATGTTTGGGTGTGCTGAGCCGATCGGAAGCAGCTCTTGATAATCGGGATAGGTAAGGATTTGTTTGCACACCGAGAGCAAATCCACGCGCGTAGGTTTAGCGATCTTGGCTTCATGTCGCTCGGTTGGCTTTACTCGATAACCAGATTTTGGCACCGAATAAACCATGCTTTGTGCTTCTAGTTCCTGATAAGCGCGGATCACCGTGTTCTTGCTTACCTTGAGTTCAGTGCTCAATTGACGGATGGAAGGCAACTTGTCGTTCGGCTGATAAACCCCATTGCTGATCGCTTGTTTAAGATGCTTCTCGACGATCAAATACTTATTGGCATCAAGTGTACTTGCTAAATCTGTACCCATAAAAATACTTCCATCTGTCACTTTTTGAAAACACTGTACCTAACTACATTAGCAAAATTCGAGATTTAAAAACATTCAAGATTTAAAAATAAGTAGAGTGAGGGCGAATCATGTTAATCAGAGCCATTCCTTTTGTATTTGTGATCCTTTGGGCTTCTGGATTTGTTGGTGCACGATTTGGTTTGCAGTACGCCGAGCCTGCGACCTTGTTGTCGATTCGCATGGCGTTCAATGTCCTGTTGTTTTTGGTGATTGTCGCCTTTCTGCGCCGTCGCATTCCAACGGGAAAAGACTTTTGGCACAGCTGCGTTGTCGGGATATTGATTCACGGCTTTTACCTAGGTGGAACGTACTTCGCCATCAGTTTGGGAATGCCGGCGGGCTTAAGTTCGCTACTCGTCGGGATACAGCCTATTTTAACGGCGGTATTGCTGGTGGCGTTCGCATCTGAGCAGTTCAAACCATCACAGTGGATTGGTTTGTCCTTGGGTTTTGTTGGTATTGCTATGGTGCTCATGGGTAAGATGGAGTGGCAATCCGATTTGCACAAAACCTTAGCGATTGGTGTGTGTCTGTCTTCGCTTTTTGGTATTACTGTTGGCACGCTGTATCAAAAGAAATACTGCCAACAAGTGGATATGGTGGGCGGCGCGACCGTGCAGTATCTAGCAGCATTGGCCATGTTCCTGCCCATCGCGATGCAGTTTGAAACCATGCAGGTGCAATGGACGACGGAGTTCATTCTGACCTTAATCTGGCTTGTGGTCGTGCTGTCTTGTGTGGCGATTCTGTTGTTGCTGTACATGGTGAAGAATGGTGCGGCATCGAGTGTTGCTTCTGTGTTTTACCTTGTGCCTCCGACTACGGCGCTTCAAGCTTGGTTTGCCTTCGGTGAGTCGTTTGATTGGATGGGCATTGTTGGTTTTGTCTTGGCGGCGACAGCGGTCTACTTAGTGGTGAAAAAGCCTGAGCTACCAATGTTTAAATCAAAGGTTGCAAAGCAGAAACGTAAAATATACCTAAATTAGGTAGGGACATTTGCGTGCCAGAGAGTACAATCCGGCTCCTTACATGTTTGTGGAGTCGGATGATGACCGTCAAGCCAGATCGAATGAGCGCGATGCGCAATATCATTGAACAAGTCAAAGCAGAATTACCGATTTATGAACCCGAGACCTTTGTTTGCGGGCCAGAGGGACAATGCATTGGTTGCCCTAAAAAATTGTTGGAAATGGTAGATTCTGAACTGAGCTATTGGGAATCTGCAATGGATCGCGGTATCACGCCTCAGTTTGATGAAATCCGTCGATTCGGCAAAATGTGCACTAGCGTACGCCGAGGCTTAATCCGCAATAACGTGCCGCTGCTCAACGCCTAATCCAATCGGAATAAAAGTGAAGTAAACAATGTTTTTAAATACAACAAAAGTACTAACTAATATCAATTCTTATTTTAGAAACAGTCGCTTACAGGGCTTTGGCCTGCGTCAAGGCTTTGAATTCAGTCGAATTTTTACGCCGCTTCTACTGCTTGTTTCAATGTAATTTGGCGGTCACTCTCAAGTTCTTAATTCCCTAGTTTTTTCTCATCATTTGCGCGTTTCTCAACGTAATTTCAGCGATATATTGTCTCGGTTCTCACACGGATGTGGGAGCGATAATCCTATCATTTGCCTATACGCTGAGAGCCGAAATTGAAAACAAAAGGATTTACGTTGATGTAAATCACCATCGTCTTAGCAACCTTGGGTTCCATCGCTCTCGCCGCCTTGCCAATTCTGCTCGATATTCACCGTCAAGCTTACGTTTCAATGTTGCACAGTTCGCAGTCTTCTTTGGGAACGTCTCTTAAGTTCTTCCACGCCAAAGTGATGATTGATGATGCGCAGGAGCGCAGACAAATGACGTATATTGATCATCAAGTGAACATGCTCAGTGGGATGCCAGAAGCAAGTGCAAATAGCATACGAGCGTTGTTAGAGATTGGTCTGCCTGCCAAAGGCAACTCACCCGTTGATAAGCCATGTAAAGGCAGTGACTTCTGCATTATGGGGAATCAATTCCCAAACAGTGCCCATTTTGTCACGATTCCGGAGTATCAGTTCGCTGATCATTCGGGATTAGATCGTGTGGTGTATATTTGGCCGCAAGGGTACACCTTGGAACGTGAAGCGTGTTATTTCTATTACGTTAATCAAGCGTCGACGCGCTCGGTGGTACGAGGCCATGTCACGGAAGGCTGCTAGGTATTAAGCAAACTGATGCGCGTAGAAAAGTAAAAAGCCCCGAGTGCAGAACTAAGGGCTTTGTTTATTCTTGGGTTGGAAAAACTTAGCAAAGTGCTAAATCTCTGAGACCAACTTTTTTAGCAAGCGAAGCATCTCTTTTTGCTCTGCTGGCTCTAGCGGACTCATTAGCTCTTTATTAACAGTCAGTGGAATTGGCAACAAGGTTTCTTTGAGGCTTCGTCCCTCTTCCGTTAGATAAATACGGAACGAGCGGCGGCTGTTTGGATCGGGATGGCGCTCTACCAAACCTAACTTCTCCAACTTGTCTAAGGTACGAGTCGTGGTTGAGTTTTCTACCTTAGATTTCGCTGCGATATCGCGCTGCGTCACGCCTTCTTCTTCCCACAAACACATCATGGTCGGCCAAAGTGCAACGGTAAGCCCGTGCTTTTTGAGCTCGGCTTCAAATCGTTTCGCTGCATCGTGTGCAACGACATTGATCATCCAGCCAAAGCTGTCTTGTCTGTCAAACTGTTCGCTCATTTTCTTACTCTTATGATAAAGCAACGATTGCCATGGTAACCAATGTTGCAGCAACTAGCACCCCTAAAGCACGGCTTTGCGGCGCGAGATAGACAATTTTCTGTTGCGTGATGTGCGCTTGCTTGTTCATTTGGGTTTGTTTACCTGTGATCATCGCTTTCAACAAGGGTTTACCTCTTAGTTTATAAACAAGGATCGCGCCAACATGTAAGGCGAACAGTAAAGGCAAAAAATCGGCTAAGGTCAGGTGTAACCATTCAAGCCCTGCAAATACGTTGTCGTTAAGCCAAACATCGGAATATGGCCACGTATCGAATAAGCCGGCAAGCGCCATTCCCGAGGTACATTGAAGCAGCAATGTCGTCAGTAATGTCGCCACCATCCAGCCGCCTGCAGGATTATGACCCACAGTCGCCGCCGATTTACCTTTTAAGTAAGTAATGACACCTTTCGGCGAGCGGATAAACTGGCGAAACAAACTGGTTTCGCTGCCGATAATTCCCCAAGTCAATCGCCATAACAACAAAGTGAATAACGCTAACCCCAATTGAACATGGGGCCCATTGCCAGACAATCCAGATGCCATCAAGGCTATAAACAGTAGGGCTTGAGCCCAGTGATAAAGTCGCGTTGCTAAATCCCAAATTTTCATAATTACCTCGATCTTTTCTCGGTGTGATGATCTTCTTTACGGTAATTTACAAAACAACAGTTGCGGACGCAATAATTGTTGTGTAAATTTATTTGCAACCACACTGCAATAACGAAAAACCAGGAGTATGAAATGAAAAAGACATTGGCACTGATTGCACTTTTACCGACCATCTTTGTATCAACAACATTGTTTGCCCGAGACTTCAGCGCTCAAATTGAATCGCGTCAGAATGCATTTGAGCAAATAGAGTCTCTGTCGAAACAAGCCGATAAAACATTGAAAGGCAGCAATACCGATTGGCACGCACTAGAGCAGATTGGTTGTGAACTCACTCGTCACAGCGCACAGCTGCAACAAGCATTTCCAGAGGGAAGCCAAGTTGAGAGCAAAGCGAAGAAAGAAGTGTGGAGCAAACCAGATAACTTCAATCGCTTGATGCTTCAAATGGATGAAGGGTTTGCACAGTTGTATCAAGCTGCGCAGAACCAACAAGTTTCATCGGCTGAGGCAGGACTTAAGCAGGCTCAGAGCACTTGCCGAAGCTGCCATCGTGCATACCGCAGTCGTTGGTAATCAAGCGATCCACAACATTGAATTTATATTGAAGCAAAAAAGAAAATCGTTAAGTGAAAGGTAACCTTATGAAAAAACTCATTCTATTAAGCACGCTGACTGTGGCTTCTTTCTCTAGCTTTGCTGCTGATTACGGTGTGGAAC
Source organism: Vibrio sp. D173a (assembly GCF_030248475.1). Taxonomy (NCBI): domain Bacteria; kingdom Pseudomonadati; phylum Pseudomonadota; class Gammaproteobacteria; order Vibrionales; family Vibrionaceae; genus Vibrio; species Vibrio sp. D173a. The sequence continues at coordinate 19,213 of NZ_JAHGAH010000197.1, read as the reverse complement.
TGGCTTGGAACACTAATGATTCGGAACAGGTTCTCAAAACACTGCCAGAGCAGAAAGCCGCTTTTAGCCAACTGATCGAACAAGGTGATGTGAAAGACATGTTTGTTTTACCAAGCAGTATCGATGGTAAACCAGTACAGATTTTGCGTTTCGTGTTGTCGGCTGATAACGAGGCGGAAGTTGCCACTAAATTGCAGGACTTACCCATGTACCAGCAAGATTTGGTGAAGATCGCGAGCATTCAACCACTAGGCGCTAAATGGTTAGACAACACGCCAGAAAGTGATAACTACAATGTGACGTTACGTTGGAAAGAGGGCATTGAGGCGTTAGAAATGGACCGTGTATTAGGTGTCGATCTGCAGCGAGTGATCAGCTTGAACAACTCCGGCTTGGTCACCTCGTCTTACATCAATACCCAAGTGTTGGACAATGGTGTTGAGCGTCCGATTTACTCCGTCGCCGTATTGGCGAAAGATGCCCAGCAGGCGCAAAACCTGATGTACTCTTTTGAAGCGGTACAGCTTGGGTATGCGACTTTTGAAATTGAATACTTGGGTAAAAAGTTGGATATGAAAAGCTAACTAAGCCTTTATGTTTAAAGGTCTAGATACAGACGCAGCATGTCTTTGTGCTGGATACCGTTCTCCCAAATTGGTTCTGGGTAGTGGAGTAAGAAGTGATCTTTATCCACGCTCTCTACCCTGAAACCCAAGCGTTGATAGTAAGTCAGTTGATAACCAAACGTCCCCGTTCCTAATATCAACTTACGGGTGCTTTAAGACCATTTTCTGACTCATCAGATATTTGCCGTTGGGCAGCAGCACTTCACCCAGCTCGCCGCAATGCTCGAAGCCAAATTTTTCATACAAGGTAATCGCTCGCCGATTGCTCTTATAAACGTGAAGCGCGATAGTGTCATAGCCATATTCCCAGCCGCTTTGAATAGCAGTCTCAAGTAGCTTCTTTCCTAGCCCTTGGTTTCGATATTGTTGGTCTATATGAATGCCGAGGAAGCCAGTTTTGGCAAATTCACCACCTTCGTAGCCACACATTTCAGCTGGGAAAATTTCAATGCTGCCGACTAAGCGTTTTTCATCAAAGGCCACAAACTGGGGAATGGATTCTTTTTCTACACGAGTAATTACCTTGCTTAACATCGCTTTTTTTGGCGCGGGAGAACGTAAGTATTCGCCTTCCTCATAAACGCTATTCCAAAGCGCAATAAAGTGTTCGATATCGTTGAGTGTAATCGGTCTTATCTGCATTTATCTTCCTTGATTGGTGCATAAAGTTTAGCGGCTTAAGTGTATTTGTTTATATGTTGGTCAGGTACGTAGTAACTCGGACAAACAACGTATTTGATTTGGGATTGGTTTGCTTGGCGCAGGGAGGTTTTTAGGGTTGAACCAAATTACGTTTAAGCCTGCGTCCATTGCTGGGTAAATGTCTTTTTCAGGCAAGTCACCTACCATGATGAGTTGACTTGGTTCAGCACTCAATTGCTCTGCGACCGCAAGATAAAAATCAGGCTGATTCTTGGCAATACCAAGGTTTGCAAAGCAAAAGTAGCCAGAGAGGTATTGGTCGAGTCCAACTCGTTGAAAGGCTTTTTGCACATCTTCCATCACTGAATCTGATGCGCTGGTCGCGATAAACACTTGGTGATCTTGTGTGAGTTGAGCCAGAGTCTCTTTGGCTTGAGGAACGGTTTCAACGTGTTCCCAATCGCACATTTTTCCTTGTGCGTGAGGAAAATCGACCATCAAGGTGTTTCCCCAATCGAAAAGATAAATCATGTTCGAATCTCCATTATTCGTACATCATATCGTCTTTTCGAAAAGGGAAGAAAAGCAAGAAAGATAAATGCGATTCACGTTAGCTTTAATGCTGAAATTCGCTTAAATGTCGTGATCGTTACAAATATTTCATCATAAGGCGGGAGTTGGGAACAAACCCCAGCTTGTCGTAAAACTGCTGCGCATTGTGGTTGAACTCCATGACTTCTAAGCGGACTTGAGTTGCACCTGACTCGCGTGCCCATTGCTCAACGGCCGCCATTAAGGCTCGGCCAACGCCTTTTGACTTCTGATTTTCATCGACGACGATGGTGCCAATGCGGCAAATTGGGTCTTTGATTAAAAAGCTGATGGTTTCATTTTGTGTGATGGTTGCGGTTATAAAACCAAGTACTTGTTGGCCTTCCTCTGCAACGAGAAACAATCGTTCTTCATCAGCTAACATATTAATCAAAAATGTTCGGTCTTCTTCTGATGGAGCAACAAATGCCTGTGGTGCATAAAGGTGGTGAAGCTCGTTGATCTGTTTGTTTAAATCAAAAAGTGCGTTGAGATCGTCGGGTGTCGCTGGTCTGATTTTCATTGTTACTCCTTAATTTCCGCCTGCAAGATCGATAAACGATCCAGTGACATAAGAAGCTTCATCACTCAGTAACCACGCGATGGCATTGGCCACTTCATCTACCGTGCCACCTCGTTTGAGAGGGATTTTTTCACTGAGCCTGTCGACTCGATTCGGTTCGCCGCCATCGGCATGAATATCGGTGTAAATACAGCCGGGGCGAACACCGTTTACACGAATGTTTTGCTCAGCTAATTCCAAAGATAACCCTTTGGTTAGTGAGTCCATTGCGCCTTTAGAGGTAGCGTAATCAACGTATTCAAATGGCGCACCAGAGCGGGATGCGGCAGAAGAAACATTAACAATCGCATTGCCAGATTCAAATCGTTTTGCTGCTTCTCTACAACAAAGAAAACAGCTCGTCACATTAGCATTCATCACAGTTTGGAATCGCTCAAGGCTCATGTCCGCAAGACGAGATTGAGTGAATAAGATGCCCACGTTGTTGACGAGGTGAGTGACTTTTCCGAGTACTTGTTCAGTTTTTTCAAACAATGAGAGTACCTGCTGCTCATCGGAAACATCCGCTTTGATGGCGATGGCTTTACCGCCAATCTCTTCAATCTCTCGAACAACTTGCGCGGCAGCCTCGACTTGCGCGCGATAGTTAACGCATACGGCGTAGCCTTGTTTGGCGAGTAATTTGGCGGTTGCGGCTCCGATGCCTCGGCTTGCGCCTGTGATGATGACTACTTTCTGCAAAACACGTCCTTATTTTTGTAATGAATAGAGCTTATCTGCGTACTTTTTCCCACCTATTTCATAGGCTTCGGGGATGGTCTCGGTGAGTGTGAAACCACATTTTTCCAGCACTCGTTCAGAGCCAATATTGCCCTCTGTGACCGTGGCAGAAAACTGAGAAATCTTGTGCTGCTCAAACGCCCACTCAATCACACCTGTAAGAGATTCCGTACCCAACTGTTGGCCATAAAACTCTGGCAGCAATAAATACCCGACTTCAGCAATGCCATCCTGCAATACAAAGCCTGTGATGCCGATTGGTTGTGCGCTTTGTTTTTCATAAATCACCAAACATAACCAATGCTCGCTTTGCGGTGTCCATGCCGGTAACCGTGATTCGAACTTTTGGCGCATTTCGTCTTCGGTCGGTGGGTCAAAACAAAGCGCGATGATTTGTGGTTCGCTACTCAAGCGGCGATACAGATCCCAATCACTTTTTGTTAGCGGCTTAAGCTCAGTTCTTGGGGTGGAAATGGGTAGAGATAACACGTTTGAATCGCCTCCATGTGATCGAGTTTTCATATCTCACACAAACATATCAAAAGTGCTTTGATAAACAAAATCTATCGTTATGACGAATAGGTTCGGTCAAGAAAGATTTTTCAGAAAAATGGAATATGCCAAGGAGTCTCTCAATAACGAAAAATAAGTCACCACCTAGGGTGTACGTATGACTCAGATCAATTACCAGATACTACTAAAGAGGTAAATATGCGACAAAGTATGTGAATTTGTGAGTATTTATTTCTAATTATGTCGATTAAAAAACGTTATATCGCCGCAATGGTGGCAGTGGGTATTGGTGTGGGCTGGCTAACTTTAGGTGGCACCGCAGCAGTGATGCATTACACATCCGACACTCAGTTCTGTCTCTCTTGTCACTCTATGGAAATCCCTTACAAAGAGTATCAAGGCTCAGTGCACTTCAGTAACGCCAAAGGTATTCGCGCAGAATGTTCAGACTGTCACATTCCGAAAGAGCCAATGGATTACTTGGTCACTAAAATCCGCGCTTCAAAAGACATCTACCATGAGTTTGTAACAGGTAAGATCGACACGCCAGAGAAGTACGAAGCACACCGTACTGAACTTGCAGAGATGGTTTGGGAGCAGTTCCGTGAAAACGATTCGGCAACCTGTCGTTCTTGTCATGATTTCGATGCAATGGAAGAGTTCGAACAATCACGTGATGCGGCGAAGATGCACGCATACGGTAAAGCGAATGACCAAACGTGTATCGATTGTCACAAAGGTGTAGCGCACTTCGCTCCAGAAGCGGAACTTGATAGCAAAGCGTTTGAAACACTGATGAGCTTCACAACCAAAACAGCAGCCGATGCGAAAGTGGTTTACCCAGTGACGTCTATCAGCATGGGTGACTTTGGTACGGTGAATCCAACAACCAAACTGAACGTTGTAAAAGCGGACGGTGACAACCGCACCGTTAAGATCAATGCATTCCAAATGAAAGGTGCTGAGCAAGTGCTTTACATGGGTGAAGGTCAACGCGCGATTGTTGCAACACTATCTGAACAAGGCCAACAAGCAGTTGAAGCTGGCGAGTTCAAAGCAGACGTATACGGCAACGAGTGGCGTCCTGTTTCTCTAACGGCAACGATCGATTCTCCAGTGGTTGATACGCTAGAGCCGGTTTGGTCATATGCAGAAGAGTTGGACAACGTTTACTGTGCAACTTGTCACGCGAAAATTCCTTCAAATCACTTCACGGTGAACGCATGGGGTCCTGTAGCGAAGAGTATGGGTGATCGCACTGATATTTCAGCAGAAAACCTAGAAATTTTGACTAAGTTCTTCCAGCACCACGCGAAAGATGTGGTTGGTCACTAATAGAGAAATAGAAGGATAAGATTATGACTAATTTAACTCGTCGCGGATTTCTAAAAGGCACTGGTCTTACTGCTGGTGCACTCGCATTCACTTCAATGACACCGGTGAGCGCGCTAGCGTCTGATAAGCGTGGTTCAGGTGTACTTACAGCGGGTCGCATGGGCCCAATGCTGTGTGAAGTAAAAGACGGTAAGCTGGTTTCAACCACGAACGCATTACCACAAACGGTACCAAACAGTCTTCAAACTACGGGCCCTGACCAAGTTCATACTAAAGCTCGTGTTAAGTACCCAATGGTACGTAAAGGCTACTTGGCAAACCCATCAGCGCCAGAAGGCGTGCGTGGTAGCGATGAATTCGTTCGCGTGTCTTGGGATGAAGTTTATAAACTGATTCACGAACAACACATGCGCATTCGTAAAGAGCACGGTGCTGAATCGGTGTTTGCTGGTTCTTACGGTTGGCGTTCAAGTGGTGTGTTGCACAAAGCACAAACGCTTCTACAACGTTACATGAGCATGGCGGGCGGTTACTCAGGTCACCTTGGTGACTACTCTACGGGTGCTGCGCAGGTGATCATGCCGCACGTGGTAGGCTCTATTGAAGTTTACGAACAGCAAACCACTTACCCAGTGGTTCTTGAGCACAGTGACGTTGTGGTGCTTTGGGGTCTTAACCCAATCAACACGCTGAAAATCGCATGGAGCTCAACAGACTGTGCGGGCCTAGAGTTTTTTCATCAGCTTAAGAAGTCAGGTAAGACGGTTATCGCTATCGACCCAATGCGTTCAGAGACCATCGAGTTCTTCGGTGACAACGCACAATGGATTGCTCCGCACCCTATGACGGACGTGGCGATGATGATGGGTATCGCGCATACGCTTGTGAAACAAGGTAAGCACGACAAAGAATTCCTAGCAAAATACACCACAGGCTACGACGTATTCGAAGCTTACCTAATGGGTAAAGAAGACGGCGTTGAGAAATCTGCAGAGTGGGCATCTAAGATTTGTGGCGTGCCAGTTAAGCAACTTGAGCTGCTTGCAGACATCTTCAGCAAAAACCGCACAATGCTAATGGCGGGCTGGGGTATGCAGCGCCAGCAATACGGTGAGCAACGTCACTGGATGCTGGTAACGCTAGCAACCATGCTGGGTCAAGTTGGTCTACCGGGTGGTGGTTTTGGTTTCTCTTACCACTACTCAAACGGCGGTAACCCTTCACGTGATGCGGGTGTACTTCCTGCTATTTCTGCGTCTCTAGGCGGCGGTTCTTCTGCAGGTAACGACTGGGCGGTTTCTGGTTCTGTTAACGCGTTCCCAGTGGCACGTATTGTTGAAGCACTAGAAAACCCAGGGATGAGCTACCACCACAATGGTCATGAGTTAACGTTCCCTGAGATCAAGATGATTTGGTGGGCAGGCGGTGCGAACTTTACTCACCACCAAGACACTAAACGTCTGATCAAAGCATGGCAAAAACCAGAGCTTATCGTTATCTCTGAACCATACTGGACAGCGGCAGCGAAGCACGCGGATATTGTTCTGCCTATCACCACATCGTTCGAGCGCAACGATATGACCATGACAGGTGACTACAGTAACCAACACCTAGTGCCGATGAAGCAAGTGGTTGAGCCTCAAGGTGAAGCTCGTAACGACTTTGATGTATTCGCGGACATGGCAGAACTACTTGCTCCGGGTGGTCGTGATGTTTACACCGAAGGCAAGACTGAAATGGAATGGTTGTACGGCTTCTACAAAGCGGCTCAGCAAGGCGGTCGTGGCCAACGCATCGCAATGCCAAACTTCAGCAAATTCTGGGAAGATAACCAGTTGATCGAAATGAAGTGGAACGAGAAGAACGCGCAGTTCGTTCGTTACGCTGAATTCCGTGAAAACCCAATCATGAGCCCACTAGGTACGCCAAGCGGTAAGTTCGAAATCTTCTCTAAGACGATTGAAGGCTACCAGCTAGAAGACTGTCCTCCACACCCAACATGGATGGAGCCAACAGAGTACACGGGTAACGCAACTGATGGTGAACTTCAGCTGATGACAGCACACGCAGCACACCGTCTGCACAGCCAGTTCAACTACGCGAAGATTCGTGAAGAGTACGCGATTGCTGATCGTGAGCCGATTTCTATACACCCAGAAGATGCAAAAGCGCGTGGTATTAAGACCGGCGATCTTGTTCGTGCCTTCAATGGCCGTGGTCAAGTTCTGGTTGGTGCATTGGTGACTGATGGCATCAAGCAAGGCTCAGTGTGTATCCACGAAGGTGGCTGGCCAGATCTAGACCCTAAAACAGGCATCTGTAAAAACGGTGGTTGTAACGTTCTAACGCTAGATATTCCAACCTCTCGCCTTGCGAACGGTTGTGCGGCGAACTCTGCATTGGTTCGTATCGAGAAGTACGAAGGCCCAGTGCTTGAGCTAACGGCATTCACACCGCCTAAGAACGGTTAAGCTCAGTCAGAACCAAAGATACAAAACTAAAGAAGCCAGCAAGTTGCTGGCTTCTTTTTTCTCTATTCTTTAAGGCGTTTACTTGGTTGCTAAGGCAACGAAAGGCGCTTTTTTAGTAATTTGAAATGTCGGTAGCAAAGTAAACACGATGGCGACAAACACCACTGAACCAATCAAGTCCTCAATCCGGTGCATGCCGAGCCACAAGCGACTGTACGCCACGCCCATTGCCCATACCCATAAGGTAGCGGCAGAGAAATAGCACTTGTTTTGCAAAAATAACCCACCAAAGAAGGCTAAACAGATAGAAACGAAAATCGTATGACCAGATGGGAAAGAGTAATCTTTTTCACCTTGCCAGTGGCGAGTACGCCATTCGCTGACTTTCTCAGAAATTTGCCCAATAACATTCGTTTGCTGAGCGGTTTCTAGTTGATAAAACGCTTCTGGATACTCAATCAATTGCTCTGCGGCAAGCAATTCGGTGTAGGGACGCGGGCTTTCTGTCATCAGCTTTAAGCCTGTTTTGCTGGCAAAACCAATCACTAGTAACAATCCCAGCATGGAGAGTTTTTGCATCCAGTCAGACTGGCTTGGCTTGAAGCGGTAAAGTGATAACACCAACAGCGTTAGAGTGATCAAAAAGCCTTTACTGCCCGCAGAATCGGTTAGCAGAGTAAAGAGAATGCCTGTGCCGTCAGAAACGTGAGAAGTAAGATCGTGATACGAGGCAAACAGCGAAAGTGGGATGATGCCAAGAATGAACAAGGCGAGCATCATCAAACCGTATTTTTTAGTTTTCATGAAAAGTCATACAGCAGTCGAAAATAGGTGGCTATCTTACGACAATCCATGTGAAAAACTTATCAACGCTCTGTCAATTCGGTCTTGAAAGTGACATTGCAGGTCTCCGTTGTGAAAGGAGGGGCTGTTGAAAGTACTGAAAGGCAAACGCGCTCATCCATAAGCGCTTTGCTCAGGAGTGAGCAAGGTTAGCTCATCAAACCCAATAGGTACTCCGATGCTGCTTTGGAGTCTTCCGCGTGGCAAATTGCTGAAACCAAAGCCAAGCCATGAACACCGGTGGCGCTAAGTTGCGGAATGTTACTTTCGTTGATGCCGCCAATGGCAACAATCGGTAGAGAGGTCGTCTTTAACGCCATCTTCAAACCTTCAATACCCCAATGTTTTTTGGTGTTGGTTTTGGTTGGCGTCGCGAAGATCGCACTCAAACCGATGTAATCAATCGGCAGAGAGTCGGCTTCTGCAAGCTGCTCTTCATTTTCGATAGATAAACCGAGAATTTTGTTTGGGCCAATCAACTCACGAGCAATGATTGCTGGCATGTCTGATTGCCCGAGGTGGACCCCGTCAGCATCGACAGCCAGTGCAACATCAACGCGGTCATTGATGATCAAAGGCACATCGGTATCTTTAAGGATGTTTTTGACGGCTTGAGCTCGTTCGATAAACGCACGCACATCACCGTGTTTTTCGCGGACTTGTACCATGGTCACGCCACCTTCCACTGCTTTTTTCACAACACGCTTTAGTGTGGCTAAATCTTGTTGGTCATCGGTGACCAAATATAAACGATAGGCGTTCATTGGGTTTCCTTTAAGCCTCTCATCTAGATGAAATGAGAGGTCGATATTTGTTAGAAAAAAGCTTAGCTCACTTGCAGTTTTAGGCGTTTGGCCAGCGTTTCTTCATCCAACTGATAAAGCTCATCCAACAAGTTCATTTGCAGGCTACCTGGGCCGCGAGCTTGTTCCGCTGCAATCTCGCCAACAACGCCCAGTACTGCCGCTGCAGCAAGTCCGGTGTTATCACCAACAGCAGCAAAAGCGCCTGTCAGAGCCGTTAGTGTACAACCCATTCCGGTTACGTATGGCATCATCTCGTGACCGTTGTTTAGCTGCACGGTTTGCCCTTTCGTGACGATGTAATCAGTCTCGCCAGAAATCACTGCGCTCGCACCATACTCTGAGACTAAGAAGTTTGCTGCGCCAAGTGCTGCGTCGCTGCTGTCTAGTGCATCGACGCCTTTGCTTTGTGCTTGCTCGCCAGCGAGAGCAATGATTTCTGAAGCGTTACCACGAATGATCAACTTGTTTGCAAGGCGTGCGATCTCACGTGATGTCTCGGTTCGGAGTGAGCTTGCTCCGCAACCAACAGGGTCGAGTACAACGATTTTATCATTGGCATTGGCTTGCTCTACGGCATGGCTCATACGCGGTGTCCAAACGCTGTCTAAGGTACCGATGTTGATAACCAGGGCGCCAGCGAACGACATCATCTCTGCCATCTCTTGTTTGGAGTGCGCCATGATTGGAGAAGCGCCGATCGCTAATAGTGCGTTTGCTGTGTTATTCATCACCACTTAGTTAGTGATGTTGACGACTAATGGCTTTTGCTGGCGTACTGCGGTTAATGCTTGGGTGATTTGTTCAATTAACATGAGACTCTCCGATTAATCTTGCTGAGCGTTCAGACCTTGTTGCCAGAATGCCACTTCCATACGCGTTGCGGTTTTGAATACCTGAATCAGGTTTTGACCGCGTTGGCTGTTGATATCGATTTCCGCCAATAACTGATTAAAGTGTTCTGCACCTTTTGCGACACCAGATTGGAACTCTTCACCACCGTAGAGGTTGATCCAACTTGCGTATGGATTGCCTTCGAGTACTGTCTTTTCATCTTCAATCAGCATCTTACCGATAACGGCATAACCGATAGAGCAAGCAGCAAGTGCTGCGTAAAGATCAACAAGATCGCCGGTCATGCCAGCATCCAATACGTAGCGGGTGTAAGCCACAGTGCCGAAATCTTCTGGCTCGTTTTCTAGGTCGGATTCTGTCAGTCCCCATTGCTCACAGTAAGTCACGTGGTGGGCGATTTCAGAATCGAGCAATGCATGTACGCTTGGGAGCGCCCGGCGCATGTCATCCAAAGTACGCGCTTTGTAGATCGCTAATGCGTAAGCTCGGGCGTACTGCTTTAGGAAAAGAAAATCCTGTTTTAGGTAATGCAGAAAACAAGGCTGAGCCAGAGTGCCTTTTGCCAATTGCTGCACGAAAGCATGCTCAGTGTATTCTTGCCAATCTTGGCGGCAAGCGTCGATCAAATTTTGGTATTTCATTATGGGTATCTCGTTATCAAAAGACCCTAGGCTTAGATCCTAAGGTCAGTAGAATTAGTCAAAGTTCGGTACGTAATCTTTCGCTTTTGGCAGTGTTTCGATAATTTTTTGTGAATACATGAATTCGGCATAATCATCGTAGCGTTTCAGATCTACTGCTGATGGACGAAGAGCGAAACGAGTTAGCGTGTCATTCCAAGCGCGTTGGTTAAGTTCGTTGTTGAGCGTGTCTGGTGAATAAGCCACGAACTCTTGCCACGACTCTTTTGGATGGTTAACGATGTAAGTGGTTGCTTGTTCTAGCGCTTTGTTGAATGCCTTGATGGCTTCTTTGTCGTAGGTTTTCGCATTAGCTACGAAGACTAACTCGTCATACGCTGGCACGCCGTGTTCTTCAGGGAAGAAGGCCTTAGCTTTATAACCTTCTAGTGCCAGTTGGTTGGTTTCGAAGTTACGTAGGCCGCCCCAAATCGCATCCACCTTGCCAGACGCAAGAGACGAAGACAGTGCCCAACCTACGTTGATGATTTGTACGTCAGAAAACTTCACGTCCTCTTGCGCAAGCATGGTGCCGATTGTCGCTTCTTCGTTGCCTGCGATCGCAATACCGATCTTCTTGCCTTTTAAGTCGCCAAGGTTTTCATTCTTACCGTTGTCCAACACCATCAGCGTGTTGAGTGGCGTAGCAATCAAAGTCGCAGAGCGGATTAGTGGCAAACCAGCCGCGACATCGATAGTTAGGCTTGGTTGGTATGAAATCGCCATGTCGACTTTGCCAGCAGCGACCAACTTAGGAGGTGTACTTGGATCTGCGGGCTCTTGAATGTTGACCTTCAAACCTTGCTCTTTGAAGTAACCACGCTCTTTGGCAATCACGATAGGACCATGGTTTGGATTGACGAACCAATCCAACATCAGTGTCATCTCTTTTTCAGCGGCAAGCACGTTGGTTGATACCACTGAAGCGAGTAGAGCAGCAGCGCTCATAAGTTTGTTTTGATTCACGGGGTTCTTCCTTTTCTTTCCCAATTTTCTTTGGTTATTTTCTGTAATTATTTGCTTTCCCAAGGGATGGCTTTTTTCAATAATTTATCGGTGATGAAGTAGAGTGCGATAGACAGCACGGCCAGGATAAACAGCGCCGCAAACATCTCATCAATGATCATGCGTGCGTTGGCTTGGAGCATCAGATAACCCAAGCCTTCACTTGAACCTACCCACTCACCTACCACTGCTCCAATTGGCGCAATAACGACGGCAACACGAATACCTGAAGCTAACGTTGGTAGGGCGGCTGGCAATTGAATATGACGAAGTAACTGCCATTTAGACGCGCCCATGGTCTTGGCAAGATCGAGGTAACCTGTTGGTGTATTTCGTAAGCCGTCGTAGCAACATGTCGTGACGGGGAAAAAGATGATGATCGCCGCCATGACGACTTTCGATGTAATGCCGTAACCAAGCCAAAGCATGAGCACTGGCGCGATGGCAAACACAGGGATCGCTTGGCTAGCAATCAGAATGGGCAGTAACCAACGCTTGAGCGGCTCGAACATCAGCATTTGCAATGCGAACAGCAAACCCATCGATAATCCAAGCGCCAAGCCAAGTAAAATCTCTTGCGCGGTAACCCAAGTATGTTTGAGCAGGACATCGTAACGAGTGACCAATCTATCCAGCACTTCAATTGGTGAAGGTAAGATGAAGCTTGGCATATCGAATATCACCACGACCAACTGCCACAATCCCAAGATCACCGCAGTGCTGATGACCAAGCGCAGAGCCGGATGTGTCACGCGTTCTTTTTTACTAATACGTGCCGAAACGGAGTTGTACTGAGTCATATCACTCATAGTCTTTCTCCAGTTGATCCAAAATCGCTTGTTGTAGCGCCGCGCATTCTCCATCGAGAACTCGTGGAGGCGTAGAACCCGGAACAACCAAGTGCTGAGCTTGCGCAGGCGTACCTTGCAGTACATAGAGTTGGTGAGCTAATCGCACCGCTTCTTGTGGGTCGTGGGTAATCAGAACAACCGTCTTATCTTTCAGTAATTCGGCAGACAAGGTTTGCAACTTATGGCGAGTAACCGCGTCCAGTGCAGAGAAAGGCTCATCCATCAGAACTAGAGGTTTGTCTTGCATCAGAGTGCGAGCAAGGGCAACACGCTGCCTCATACCGCCAGAGAGCTGAGCTGGCTTAGCATACGCGTAATCGGCGAGTCCTACTTGTTTGAGTAAAATCAGTGCACGTTGTTTGTTTTGCTCTGGTGCTTGGTCTTGAGAAAATCGAGAACTTAGGCAGACGTTGTCTAACACATTTAGCCACGGCAACAACAAGTCTTGTTGTGCCATGTAGGCGATACGTTCGTGCAGAGCGATGCCATCCGTGGTGGTTAATTCACCATGCCATTCGACTTTGTCGTCTAACAAGCCCGCTAGATAACGAAGGATCGTCGTTTTTCCACAACCACTGCGGCCAAGTAACACAGTCCATTGATTGGCAGGGATGGTCATACTCAACCCTGCTAATGTTGGCGTTTGGCTGTCTTTGTATTGCAGACTTGCTTCGGTAAGCTGAATGCCCAGTGCATTAGCGCACATCTTTACTTTTCCCAAAATTAGGACCTGCAAAAAAGTGGTTCACAGGGCCGTGACCTTTACCGACATCCAATTCGTCAGCGTGCGCGATAGCTTGGCTGATGTACTGCTTACCAAGGTGCACCGCTTTGTGCAGGTTGTTGCCTTGGCCAAGGTAAGACGCGATAGCAGAAGACAGCGTGCAGCCTGTGCCATGGGTGTTTTTGGTTGGAAAGCGTTTAGCGCTGATTAACTCGGCGCTGTCTTGCATGATCAGCAGATCGTTGCTGTTTTCATCTTTTTCTAAGTGGCCGCCTTTTAACAGCACCGCTTTTGCACTGAGCGCGCGTAAATCAGCAATCATATCGTTCATTTCAGATTCCGACTGAGGCACTGGCTTACCCGTCAATGCGGCGCCTTCTGGTAGGTTAGGGGTAATGATGTCTGCGAGCGGAATCAATTCTTCTTTTAAAGTGCTGATTGCCGACTGTTCCAGTAATAGATCGCCGCTGGTGGCCACCATAACAGGGTCAATCACGAGGTGTTTTGGCTGGTATTGTTTAATTTTGTCTGCAACGACTTTGATGATATTGGAATCGGCCAGCATGCCCACTTTAACTGCAACGATGTTGAGGTCGGTAAATACCGCATCAAGTTGGCTCTCTACATGGTCGAGAGGGATTGGGAAAATCGCAGAAACGCCTTGGGTATTTTGCGAAGTAATCGCCGTGATTACCGAGCAAGCAAAACTGCCGTTTGCGGACATCGCTTTTATGTCGGCTTGAATGCCTGCGCCGCCGCCGCTGTCAGAACCTGCAATCGTCAACACAATCGGTGTGTCTATTGAAGTTGTAGCGTGTGGTTGGGTTAATTGTTTTTCTTGGCTTGACTGCTGCGCCATGGTCGCTCCTATTACAGACGTATAGGAACTGACTTGGCCATCGCAAGGGAAGATCGGTGATCGGATCCATTGAGGCTAGCTGCGACAATAAAACTCAAGCAGGCTAGTGGCAAAGTGATGATAGTTCCCTACGTCAGTGCTAACTGAATCAGGTTCAACGGGTCTCGAATTTCGATCTCAGCCGATGCATAAACTGCAAGGGCCCCCCGACTATTTCGTCATGATAATAGCAGTTCACTCAGTTACGGTGCACGTGTTTTTTCCGACCAAGACAGAGCAATCGGTTAAATATGAGACTTGAGAGCAGTAATGAGAGAACCGAATTTAGTGTAAATAACGTGCTGCATTGAAAATGGCAGTTCAAGACACTATCTAGTAATCAGATATCGACATAATACGTAACGAATCGTTCTTTGATTTAGCAAGGATTAGCACAAAACAAGGTTAAAAAAGTGTTAACATTTAACGCGTTGCCAATATGTCTTTGGGTCATTCAATTTATGACATGACTTTAATAAACAGGGTCTAACTCAAAGATGGGGAAGGCTAGGACGATCAACGAGCAAGGAGATTTCATGCTTAATTCTGTAACAGCGAAAGCGGTGATCGATCATGCCCTCTTTTTAGGGGCTGATTTCGCTGAGCTATTCGTTGAACACCATCAAACTAACACTGTCCAGATCGCATCTGGTGAGGTGGACAAGGTTAACTCGGGTATCGATTTTGGTATCGGTATTCGTCTCTTCTTCGGTCATAAAGTGCTTTACGGTTACACCAACAGCACAGATGAAGCCGAACTAAAACGCGTAACTTCACTGCTTGCAGCAAAAGACAAGCGTGAGCAAATCGCCTCAGCAGGTTCTCTCAATCTGAACCGCTACCCAATTCAACATGGTTGTCGTATGCCACTTGGCAAAGACGCGAACCTAGATTCTAAAATCGCTTTCCTATTGCAAGTTGACCAAGCCGCACGCGCAGAGAGTGACCATATCAGCCAGTTCATTGGCAGCGTGCTTCAGCGCGAACAACAAGTGTCTATCTTCAACTCTGAAGGTCTACACGTTGACGATACTCGTCACTACATCCGAGTTGCTGGTAATACTGTCGCGCAAAAAGGTAATGAGCAGTCTTCTGGTATGGAAGGTCCAGGCGCTCTTGCTGGTTGGGAGTTCAGTGAACAACTTGATGCGAAAGAGCTAGGTCAAACTATCGCGCAGCAAGCGTTAGTAAAACTTGGTGCGGATGCGTGCCCATCGGGTGAAATGCCAGTGGTAATTGGTAACGGCTTTGGCGGCGTTATCTTCCACGAAGCTTGTGGTCACTTGCTAGAAACCACTTCGGTTGCGAAGAAAGCGTCCGTATTCCACGACAAGATGGGCGAAATGATTGCTCACACCGCAGTGAATGCTGTCGATGATGGCACCATGACCAACGAATGGGGTTCGATCCATGTTGATGACGAAGGCATGAAGACTCAGCGCACTCAGTTGATCAAAGACGGTAAGCTAACCAGCTTTATGGTCGATAAAATGGGTGGCATGAAGACAGGTTACGAACCTACGGGTTCTGGTCGTCGTCAAAACTACAAGTTCGCACCAACCTCGCGTATGCGTAACACCTTTATCGAAGAAGGCGAGCATTCACTTGATGACATGCTGGCAGGTATCGAACGCGGCATCTATGCGAAGAAGATGGGCGGCGGCTCGGTTCAACCGGGCACGGGCGAGTTCAACTTTGCTGTTCGTGAAGCTTACCTCATTGAAAATGGCAAAATAACCAAGCCTCTGAAAACGGCAACGCTGATCAGCACGGGTCCAAAAGTGTTGAAAGAAATCAGCATGGTCGGCAAAGACATGGCGCTTGCGCCGGGCATGTGTGGTTCCGTGAGTGGTTCAGTGCCAACAACAGTCGGTCAGCCAACGCTGAAAGTCGATAACATTCTGGTAGGAGGCGGTAACTAATGAGCCAAGAAAAACAACTTCTTAATGCGGTTGATTACGTCCTATCAGAAGCAAAGCGTCAAGGCGCAGAAGCGGACGTCATTGTAAACTGCAACAGCAGCTTTTCTCTGAAAGCGAACCAAGGGCAGTTGGATGAGTACAAAGTAAGCTCAAGCCAAGTTCTGGGTGTTCGTGTTGTTAAAGATGCGCGTGTCGCAACGAGCTACTCTGAATCGTTAGAACAACCGAGCTTAGATTTGATGCTGACTAATGCACTGCAAAGCGCTCGTTTTTCCAAGCAAGACGAACACCAGACCATTAGTTGCGTGAACAGCCAAATCACGACTGACGTGGCTGAGATTGCTCAAGAAGACACAACTTCGGTTGATGAAAAGATTGAAATGTCTCTCGCTCTTGAGCAAGGCGTAGTCGCTCTGCCTCACGCTTCTAGCGCACCTTACAATGGTTATAGTGATGGCGAAACGCAATTAATCATCGCCAATACACAAGGCTCATTGTGCCAACACTTCGAACGCTCGTTTACTTGTTACGCGTACACCTTGTTTGAAAAAGACGGTAAACAGTCGATGGCAGGGCAAATGTCACTTGGTCGTCGTTTTGATGAGTTGAACCCTGCTTACTGTATCGAAGGTGGTTACAACCTTGCTCGCGATCTTCTTGACGGCTCTCCGGTTGCGACGGGTAACTACCCAGCAATCTTCCATATCAATGCGCTAGCAAGTTTGTTCGGTGCTTTTGGCAGTGCTTTCTCTGGCGTAAGTGCGATGAAAGGCATTACACCATTGGGTGACAAGCTTGGCCAACGTATTGCGAGTGATTTGATTACCTTTACCGACGCGGCTTACATGCCAAATGGTATGGCAATTTCGGGCTTTGATAGTGAGGGTTTTGCTACTCAAGACAACGTCATGATTGCTAATGGTGAATTGAAAACTTTGCTACACAACAGCCAGACGGCGAGTTACTTGGGCGCAGTATCTACCGCAAGTGCTGCTCGTGGTGCAAAATCGAGCTTAGACGTATCAGCGAATCACAAAGTGATTGCGACAGGCAACAGCAGTGCGTCAGAAGTGAAAGCGGGTGAGTACCTAGAGTTAGTTGAACTGCAGGGTGTTCACTCTGGCGCGGATGCAGTGAGTGGTGATTTCTCGTTTGGCGCGAGTGGCTTCTTGTGCCGTGATGGAGAGCGCGTTCAACCTGTTCGTGGTATTACGGTTGCGGGTAACTTCTACAAGATGCTGCAAGAAGTTGAGGCTGTGGGTGATACTGAGCTAATTAACGATAGCCGAACTTTCTTCTCGCCAGATGTTCGTTTTGCTCGTTTGAGCATTGGTGGTAAATAACCCCAGCATTCCTATAGAAACAAAAAAGAGGACTAAACTGAGTCCTCTTTCTTTTATAGAGTGATTAACTCGCGAGAATTAAAATTCGCGAATGTCCAACTCATTGTGGATCAGTACCACACACTGAGAAGCGAAAAGCATCTTAGGACCTAAGCTGATCTTCTCTGTGCCAAGGCGCTTCAAGCTGTTATAAGACTTCTTCGGCATCGGAATATGGTCAGTTAGCAAGAAACATGGGTTTCCACCGATTTCTGCATCACGAACAAATTCGCCTTTTTTATCCAACATATATAGTTGGTGATCTTCCGCCAGTTCTTGTACTAGGCGTTCAAAGCTGACTGTACGAACGGTGATGCCAGGTTCGACTTCACGAAGCTGCTCTTTACCCATACCAACCGAAGCGTCTAAAGCGCGAGCCACTGCTGCGATCAAGGTTGACTCATGGAAGCCGCCAATGTTAGTGATGTCGTTGGATCGAATGGTAATGGTACGTGAGAAATCTTTTGTGCTTTCTAAAACCAAGTGAACAACCACATCTTCACGGTGTGATTGAGCAACGAACATAGTGTTCATCATGGTATGAGCAAGAATCTCTGTATGCGCTTCATTACCAACACCTTCTAACAGTGCTTTGCTGGTGGTTGGTGCCGCGCGAGCTCGTAAAACAAAAGAGCGCATGAATTTAGCCTCTATATAGGAAGAGTGAATGGGCGGAAGTATATACCCAAGCAAGGAAGGGATGCGAGTTTAATAGCAAATGTGAACTTACTTACAAAGCTTCGATTGTCGTGCGGAGTGTGCTGGTTAGAATAGAGGCAACCTGTTAGGAGCGGTATATGGAAATCAAAAAAATAAACAAACAAGTCTATAGAAAGAAGGTCAACCTAGTGATTGGTGGCTTTGTTGCCTTGCTTGCTATCTCTTCTCTTGCTTTTAGTACGCTATTGATCGTTCTGTTCGGTAATACAGATGTAGTACCTGAACAGTCGACGGGGAACTTTCACTGGAACTTAATTGGTGTTGTACTTGCTTTAGCCACTTCACTGTCTTTGTTGAACCAACTCAAAACACGTCCCTATATGGAAGAAGTGTTGTATGCCTGGAAACTCAAGCAGCTGCACAACAAGATCTTTCGCAAACTGAAAAGCATTAAAGCCGCTTCTGCTGAGCACGATGTAAAAGCGCTGACGATCCTTAAGTTCTACTATACGACTCAAAGTCAGGTGTTTGAGTTGGACAACAACACATTAACGATGAGCAGTGTAAATAAAGAATTAGAGGTAATTGAGCGAATAGAAGCAGCGAAGTCATTGGAGCTTGATATCACAAGCTTTGAAGAGTCTTGGATTGACACATATTGATTGCCTGTTTGCTACGTTAAGTTAACAACTAAGTGCTAAAAATAAGCGTTTGAGTGAGATTTCATCACTCGACGCTTTTTTTTAAGTTTTTTTCTAAAAAAGGGTTGCCAAGTAAAATCATCTCCCTATAATGCGCCTCCGTTGTCAGGGCAAAGCGGAAACGCAAAAGCTGTTGGCAATGAGGCGAAAGAAAAGCTTCTAAAAATTAATTTAAAAAAGTGTTTGACACTAAAAATTAATTCCTTAGAATACGCCTCCGCTTCGGTAGCAAAGCTTACGAAGCAAGCTCTTTAACAATATAGACCTATCAATCTGTGTGGGCACTCGTTGATGATAATCCAATTAGAAGCTTCGGCTTCAAATTAGGTTTCAATGATACGAAGTGACCATTGAGTCGAAAGACTCAGCACAGTCAATTCAAACATTACTTTATGTAATGTTCAGTAT
>NZ_JAHGAH010000196.1:0-24087 GCF_030248475.1 Vibrio sp. D173a | reverse complement strand
ACCAGTGTTGTGAAGAGAGTTAACCAGATTGTATGCAGCGATTTTAAGTGCATACCTTTTCCCATGTGTTTGATGAAAATTATGAAACCCCTTCGATTCTAAAGGTTAACCTTAGGGGAAGGTCAATATTTTATTGCCATTCTTATCAAAATAGTAGCGTTCACCAGTTTCTGCACAATCGAGGGAGTAAAACGTTTGTTGAGTTCTTACTTGTGATACTTCGTGACAGAAGTGCTTTCTTTTTATGACACGAAAAAAATGTGGTTTATAAGTTTTGTATCACACCGCCTTGTCTTGCAAATGTTTATCCTTATAAAATGCATGGTTTTACTTGTGCAGATGTGGATTTGCTTTGCTGCGGAGGTTGTATGATAGAAATTGTCATCGATGGAAAATATAGAATTGTAGAAGAGGGGCTGACCCTTCTAGAAGCAGCAAAAGTGTGTGGAGTTGAGATTCCATCACTGTGCGGAATGAACAAAAGTAATGAAAAAGTACCGTGCGACTTGTGTGTGGTTGAAGTTGAAAGCGGCGGTACTAAGCGCGCGTGTGAACTTGAAGTTTACTGTGGCCTTAATGTGGTCACGCAATCAGAACAACTAAGCGAGCATCGCAAAAAAGCCTTAAACCGCATCATGACGGACCATTACGCCGACTGTGAAGCACCATGCAAAACCGCTTGTCCTGCGGGTGTGGATATCCAATCGTACCTTTATCACATCGCACAAAACGATCATCAAAAAGCGATTGAAGTGATTAAGCGTACGCTTCCTATGCCGTTATCGATTGGTCGTGTGTGCCCTGCATTCTGTGAGAGCGAATGTCGCCGATCTTTAGTCGATGAGCCTATCGCTATTCGTCAGCTAAAACGTCATGCCGCGGATGCGGATTTGTCTGCGCATGAAGCCTATGTACCAGAAAAGAAACCAAGAAAAGGTTTGAACATTGCCGTCGTCGGCAGTGGTCCTGGTGGTCTAACGGCTGGCTACTACTTATCGAATGAAGGCTACGACGTTACTGTATTTGAATCCATGCCAAAAGCGGGCGGTTGGTTGCGTTATGGCATCCCAGAATACCGTTTGCCAAAAGACATTCTCGATAAAGAAATCGAATTAATGTGCCGTAATGGCATGCAAGTTCACACCAATCAAAAGCTGGGTGTGGATTTCACGCTTTCTCAATTGAGTGAAGAATATGACGCAGTGTGTTTGGCTGTCGGTGCGTCTCAAGCGGTTGAAATGCATTACACAGGCAGCAATCTTGAAGGTTGCTACTTAGGCGTTGATTACCTTAAAGATTACGTGACTGAGCAAAATTACGTTACGGGTCAGAAAGTCGCAGTGATCGGTGGTGGTAATACGGCAATTGACTGTGCTCGTACTGCGCGTCGTGCTGGTGCAGAAACCACGTTAATTTATCGTCGTACCCGTGACGAAATGCCAGCAGAAGACTACGAGATTGTCGAAGCGGAACACGAAGGGGTGAAATTCCACTTCTTGACCAATCCTGCAGAAAACCTTGCCGATGAAACCGGACGCGTGAGTGCGGTTCGCCTAGAGCGCATGGCGTTGGGTGAGCCGGATGCATCTGGTCGCCGAAGCCCGAAACCAACCGGCGAGTTCTTTACCGAAGAGTTCGACACCGTGATTGCGGCAGTCTCGCAGAAGCCAGATCTGAGCTTTTTAGAGGGCGAAGATTTGTCGATTCCACTTACGCGTTGGAACACCTCTGATGCAGATGAAAAGACCATGCACACAGGCACGGGCAACATCTTCAGTATTGGTGATTTCCGCCGTGGTCCAGCAACGGCAGTTGAAGCTGTGGGTGATGGTCGCGTTGCGGCAAAAGCCATTGACCTATTTTTGAATGGCGATATGGCGGATATGCCAAAGGCGGCGTTCAACTCGCGCAAAGAGAAGAAACTCTCTCAAGTCGATCCGCTTCACTTCGAGAACATCCAGAAAGTCGCTCGCTCTATCATGCCTGAATTGACTCCAGCACAACGTGAGCAAAGCTTCGCTGAAGTGGAGTTGGGCTTTGATAACGAAGAAGCGATGAAGGAAGCGGCGCGCTGCCTTGAATGTGGCTGTCAGGCCAATACTGATTGTGCGCTGCGTGATTACTCCACCGAATATGAAGCTGAGCAAAGCTTTGACTTCTCCTTGCAGATTAAATCACATCAAGATTGGTTAGTTCTTCGTGCGAAAGACTTGCGTCATAAGTACGAAGTTGACCGCAGCTCTGAGTTTATTGAGTTTGATGCCAACCGCTGTATTAGCTGTGGTCAGTGCATCCAAGCGTGTCGCGACAAAGCCGTGCACGGTGTGCTGAACTTTGTGTGCGACAAACAAGGTCGTCCGGCATTACGTCCTGACGATCGTCCACACTTTGGAAGTAACAAGAATGGCTTAACCCTGATGGGCGATTCGAACTGTGTGCAATGTGGCGCATGTGTTCAAGTGTGTCCAACAGGCGCGATGGTCGATAGTCGTGACCGCTCGCAAGGTCGTACCGAAGATCTGAAAGCGGTCGACACCATTTGTACATACTGCGGTGTGGGTTGTAAGTTGACCATGTTCGTGGACGAAGCAACCAACACGATTCGCTACGTGAAGGGCGGGGACTCGCCGGTGAACCAAGGCATGCTGTGTGTGAAAGGGCGCTTTGGTTTTGATTTCATTGGCAGTGAAGAGCGCCTTACCACGCCATTGATCCGTAAAGATGGTTGGCTGCAGCCTGCAAGTTGGGAAGAGGCAATCCAACTCGTCGCGAGTAAGTTCTCTGGCATCAAGCAAGATTTTGGCAGCAACGCATTAGCGGGTTTCTCTTCAGCGAAAACCACCAATGAAGACAACTACGCATTTCAAAAATTTGTCCGCCGTGAACTAGGCACCAATAACGTCGATCACTGTGCGCGTTTGTGTCACGCATCGAGTGTGACGGGTCTTGAGGCGTCACTCGGTAGTGGTGCAATGACCAATGACATCCCAAGTATTAAGCACTCGGATGTGATCTTTATTATTGGCTCGGATACTACATCTGCACACCCGATCATCGCTTCACACATCAAACAAGCAATTCGTCACCACGGCGCTCGCTTGATTGTGGCTGACCCGAAACGTGTCGATATGGCAGAGCATGCTGAACTGTATATGGCGCACCGTCCGGGTACGGATGTGATGCTCCTAAACGGTGTCATGCAGCAGATCATCAAGAACGGTTGGTACGATCAAGAGTACATCGAAGAACGTGTCGACGGCTTTGATACCTTACTGCAAGAGGTGATGTCGCCAGCTTACAACCTCGATAAAGTGGAATTGGTTACAGGTGTTAAAGCCGAAGACATTCAAGCAATGGCGCGTATGATTGGCACGGCAGATCGTACCGCTGTGTACTACTCGATGGGTATTACTCAGCACACGACAGGTCATGACAACGTGCGTTCTATCGCTAACCTGCAATTACTGTGTGGCAACATCGGTATTGAAGGTGGTGGCATCAACCCGCTACGTGGTCAATCAAACGTGCAAGGCGCGTGTGATATGGGTGCTTTGCCAAACAGTTTCCCGGGTTACCAAAAGGTATACAACCCAATTGTGCGTCAGAAGTTTGCGATTGAATGGAACGCGCCAAATCTGCCTTCTGAGCAAGGTCTAACCCTGACAGAAATCATTGATGCGGCTTGCCATCGTGACGTTCGTGGTATGTACATCATGGGTGAGAACCCAGTATTGAGCGACCCGAACCAAGCGCATGTGATTGAAGGTTTAGAAGCACTCGACTTCTTGGTGGTTCAAGACATCTTCCTAACGGAAACTGCGCAATACGCGGATGTGGTTCTGCCTTCTTGCTCGTTTGCAGAGAAAGCGGGGCACTTCACAAATACGGAGCGTCGTGTTCAGCGTGTGAATCCGGTTGTCATAGCGCCGGGTGAAGCGAAAGAAGATTGGTGGATTATTCAAGAAATCGCTAATGCCATGGGCAGTGATTGGGATTACCACTGCGTGTCTGATATCACCAATGAAATCGCACGTGTGACACCTCAATACGCCGGTCTTCGTTGGGATGCCATTACGCCAAACGGTGTGCAATGGCCGAGCAACAAGAACAACCCGGCAGGTACTCGCATCATGCACCAAACCCAGTTTACTCGTGGTAAAGGGCAAATGGTGGGTGTACCGTTCCGTTATGCGGCTGAGCTGCCAGATGAAGAGTACCCACTAGTGTTGACGACAGGTCGTGTGCTTGAGCAGTTTCACACCGGTACTATGACGCGCAAAACCAAAGGGTTGGATAATCTTGCTGGTCCACGAGCGATGGTGAGCGTGGAAGACGCAGAAGCGCTGGGTATCAGTAATGGTCAGCGTTTGAAGGTGTCTACACGTCGCGGCAGCATTGAGATTGATGCTTTTGTGACGAAGCGCATTCAAAAAGGTGTAGTGTTCATTCCATTCCACTTTGTTGAATCGCCAGTCAACCGCCTAACGACAACGGCAACTGATCCGCATGCGAAGATCCCAGAGTTCAAGGTTGCTGCGGTTAAAGTGGAAGTGAGCGAGAAAGTGCGAAACGCAGAGCCTGTAACGGAAGCGGTTCATTCCATTTAAGCCAATCTGTTTAGATACAGTTCAGCGACGCACTGGCGAGTTAGCAAACTGCATATAAGCTTATGATATGTAATCGCTAAACGAGTCGTGCGTGTGCTAAGAGTCATTAAATGGATTTTGTTGTTTCTACCGGCATCAATTTGGCTGGTGGCAAGGCAATCTCATGATATTTGGTGGGCGGAGAATCTAACCTCGATTCCCGCTCTCCTTTTATTCGCCTACCTAGCTTTTGCTTTGGTACTTTTGGTTTGCCGTCACTGGGTGAAGGCACTTACTGCAATCGCGATCAGCGGTGCTTTTGTTCCGTTCCTCTTACCCACTCAAATCACAAACAACCAAACCTGCGAAAATCCGCTGACGATAGTTCAATTCAACCTGTTCTACGAAAATCCAGACATCAATCAGTTCATTAATTACTTGCTTAAACACCCTGCAGATTTGGTGGTGATGCAAGAGCTCTCGCCTCAAGTGGGGGAGAAGCTTCATCTTCTCAACGACATTTATCCTTTCTATTATGGCGGCCAGCGCGGTGTTGGTTACCCGTCAAATCAGATGATTTTGAGCCGTTATCCTTTGGAGCCTGTTTCTATTTATCACACCCCAGATGGTCAAGAGGTGATTCGAGCAACATGGCAAGTGGACAACCCAATTACCTTAATGACGGCGCATCCTCCATCACCAAGAACCGAGCCGCTGTGGCAACGCAGAAATGCGTTGATTCGAACCATAGAAACCCTTACCGAATTGTACCCAACATCGGAAATGATTGTGATTGGGGACTTCAACCTTTCTGCTGCGAGCCCGAGGTTTGATGGGCTGTTCTCTCGTTTCCAATCCCGACCAGTGGCCAGTTGGCCAACATCGATAAAAGGAGTATCAGTCCCATCCTTTGCCATGATTGGGATTGATCACCTTTGGCTTAAGTCAGAAAACTCAAATCGGATGATCTGCTCAAGAGCATCGACAAATCAACCGAATGGCTCTGATCACAGGTTGGTGACGACTCTAATCGGGCAATGAGTTAGTACTTTCTATTGGCAAAGTGTCTAGTTATTTAGAATTAGGTTAAACCAAGCGACGGCTTGTCATGGAATTGACTGACTCTGACCGTCGCTTGTTATTTGTGTGAATTCTTTAACCTAAACTTCATCCGCTTTCTATACTGAAAAAGAAGCAAAGAAAAAAATTCATAACGATAAGAGGCAACTTGCATCACAAGAACTACCTCAGCAGTGTTAATACTAATCTTAATGAGCGCCTATTTTGCCTATAACCGTTTTTACGTTTATCCGCAAAAGTTACAAACACAGGCGGAATCGATGCTGATCCAAATGGCCAACCGTGAAGAGTGGCTTGACGTACATGAGATGATGGAACGTGTAGAAGCGCACAAGGCGCATCTGGAGCTGAACGCAGACATTACCTCAACCAGCGGTAAACGGGCGTGCAGCGAAGGGTATATTACCTACAGCGACCACAGCCGAAACGTCTGTAAACAAGTGGTGTTCAACTTCAAAATCAATTCGCTAAGGAGTTATAGCATTTCAGATCTGCATGACTGCTCTTTAGGTGAGTATTACTGATTTCGCTATGATGATTGAATGATTCAATAAAAACGCCTCCAATTCTGGAGGCGTTTTTAGTTCTGGAGTCTGGTAGGTTAATCGAGTGACTTCTTGAAGCGAAGTGAAGCAACAAAGAGACCGATAACGGTAAACCCAAGCAGCCAAAGCGTATCGCGCCAAAGCTCCATCAAATCTGCACCACGTAACACCACACCACGAATAATGCGCATAAAGTGGGTAGCAGGCAGGGCTTCTGATATCCATTGTGCCGCAACGGGCATCCCTTCATAAGGGAACATAAACCCTGATAATAAGATTGATGGCAGAAGAATAAACACTGTCATCTGCATCGCTTGTAGCTGCGCCGTCGCAATGGTGGATATCACCAAACCTAAGGTTAAACTCGCGGCGATAAATAACAGCGTGCCAAACAATATCTGACTAATGGCACCGTTTATCGGTACATCAAATATCCAGTGACCCAAGCCGAGAATGATGAAGACTTGAATCAA
Organism: Vibrio sp. D173a; assembly: GCF_030248475.1. Classification (NCBI taxonomy): domain Bacteria; kingdom Pseudomonadati; phylum Pseudomonadota; class Gammaproteobacteria; order Vibrionales; family Vibrionaceae; genus Vibrio; species Vibrio sp. D173a. The sequence continues at coordinate 17,403 of NZ_JAHGAH010000196.1, read as the reverse complement.
ACCAACGAAGATGTAAGGAATGATCTTTGCCACCATCAGCTCGATAGAGTGGATGGGTGTGGTAATCAGTAACTCTAGATTGCCACGCTCCCGTTCACGAACAATGGCAGCACTGGTGAACAAAATCATCGTCATGGTCAGAATCACCCCCAATAAACCGGGAACAATGTTCACCGCCGAGCGCCGACTCGGGTTGTAATACAGCGCAACTTCAAAGGTTTTGGTTGGGGCAGGGCGTATCTCAAAATCAAAATCCGTTAACGGCATGCTTTGCAGTGAGAGAATCGCTGAGCTGATCATGGTGTCTGAACCATCCACAATCCACTGGCCAAGCTCTCTACCTTGCACCATGCGTTGGGTTAGGTCGCTAGGCAGAATTAAAGCTGCTCGCACCAAACCGTCTTGAATGGCTTGCTCAGCCTCTGATGCGGTAGCGAAGGTTTCGACCACATCGACCACTTGCGTGACTTTGACGGACTCGGTGATCACACGCCCAGCAGTACTGCCACTTTGATCGACGACGCCAACGGGAATGTTGCGAATATCGGTATTAATGGCAAAGCCGAACAGCAGGAGCTGAATCAACGGGATCATCACGACCATGCCAAAGGTAATGCGGTCACGTGAAAGCTGACGGATCTCTTTGATCATTACCGCTTTCATACGAGCAATAGATTTCATCATTGGCGACCTTCTCCCGTCACGCTGACAAAAACATCTTCCAAGCTAGGACGAGCAATGTTCATCTCGCAGCCATCAAGCTCAGGAAAAGTTTGGGTTAACCATACGATCGGTTGTTCGATGTGCTGGTGGATCAAAATGCGTAAGCGAATGCCGAGCTGTGCGGCTGAGCGTACCTCTTCACGCTGAATGACTTTCTCTTTTAGCTCGCGTAAGTTATCCGCTTTGACTTCGACGATGTTAACGCCCATTTGCGCCATGAGTTCTTCTGGCTCACCATCGGCGCGGATTTCACCCGCTTCCATAATCGCCAGACGATGACAGCGCTCTGCTTCATCCATGTAGTGCGTTGTGACCAAAATCGTCGTACCTTGGTCAGAGAGATCAAACAATTGCTCCCAGAAATCTCGTCGGTTCTCTGGGTCAACCGCAGATGTGGGCTCATCGAGAAACAACAGCTCTGGTTTGTGCATGGTCGCAGCGGCGAGAGATAAGCGTTGTTTCTGGCCGCCACTCATTCCGCCGACGCGCAGTTTACGCAGTTGGTCTAGACCGTAGGTGGATAGTTGTTCTTCGATGCGAGCTTTCAGCGCCTTGGTTTCCATTCCAAAGATTTGTCCAATAAACTCAAGGTTCTCTTGAACCGTCAGATCATCATAGAGGGAGAACTTTTGTGTCATGTAGCCAATCTTGAGGCGCAGAAGCTCAGATTGTTTTGGGATCTCTAGCCCGAGTACATCGACATTGCCCTCACTTGGGCTAAGCAAGCCAGTCAACACACGAATGGTTGTCGATTTACCACAGCCGTTCGGGCCAAGAAAACCATAAATACTGCCTTTGGGTACATTGAGTGTGATGTTGTTGATGGCGGTGAAGTCACCAAACTTCTTCACTACATTTTCAGCTTGAATCGCGAATTCGGTCATTGGCTTACTCCACCAAATCCACTTGCGCTGTAATACCCGAAGGCAAGGATTGTGCGGAGTCTTGAAGGTCGACTTCTGCTAGGTACATCAAACGCGAGCGTTCTTCCTCGGTAAGCGCGAAATAAGGCGTGAATGAAGGCTCGGTCGCAACCCAACGAACGGTGCCGCTATATGGCTGCTCAACGCCATCTACATGCACGCTAACCGTTTTACCCGGCACAAAGTCGACTCGATAGTTAGCAGGAACGTAAACGCGAGCGTATGGGACGCGGCTAGCTTGTATTACAGCTACCACGCCATTGACAGGGACGCGTTCGCCAAGGTTAAACGGTAGGTTATCTAACAAGCCATCTCGCGTGGCGGTGATGGTGAGTTCTGCCAGCTTCTGGTCTTGCAATGCTACATCAGCTTTTGCTGCCATGAGTGCGGCTTTCGCTTGTTCAATATCTTCAGGGCGAGAGCCAGCGGTCAGTTTGCTGAACTCTTCTTGTGAGGAGTCTAGCTCTGCACGGGCAGAATCTCTGGCTGCTAAAGCGGTGTCTTTTTCTGATTGGCTGATGAGCTTTTTACGAACTAATTCCGCTTTACGTTGGTAGTTCTTTTGTGCTTCAACCAATTGAGCTTCCGCTCTGGCAACACGCGCTTGCGCTGCGGCAATGTCTTCTGGTCGCTCACCATTGGTCAATTTCAAAAGATAAGCGTCAGCCTTTGCTTGTTCGGCTACGGCGTGAGCTAAAACGGCTTCTTGGTTCTTTGTATCGAGCTGAACCAACACTTCTCCTTCGGTGACTTGGCTGCCTTCCTTGATGGGTAGGGCTCGAATTATCTCGCTAGAGGTTGCAGTAAAGGTTACGCGGTCACGCTCTAGTGTACCAAGGGCTTGCTGTCCGTCATCTTTGGAACAGGCAGTTAAAAGAGTCAGGGCTAGGGTGCCAAGAATGATTCGCTTCATCATGCGACGCTTCCTCTGAGAAGTTGAGCTCGAGTTCGTATCAAGCTATAGAAGAGTGTGGGACTGCATTCAGTGTAACGTGAGTCAGTTTTGTCCGGCTAGGAAGTTAATTCCTTCAATATTCATCAATTGATTAATTATTGAAACTGGCCTCACTCTTGAATGCGTCTCTAAGAATATTCTCATTCAAATATAGTGGGTTACCGTGATGTTGGTGGGATTAGGAAAGATAAATTAAAGAATCGAGACAAGGATCAGGTTTACTGTGCACGCGTAAAGAAACGGCTAGATAAAGTAAAGCCCGATGCTGAACATCGGGCTTCATTGTTTGAGTTTTATAGCCAAGACTTAAGGCATCTAAATCACGTTGGTTTAATCACCAAGAGGCTGTCTTTCCAAACCGCCACGATAAGAATCGAGAGCAACTTTGAGTCGACGAAGTTTATCGCGCGAGCGTCGCTTATGATTAACGGCTAATGCCATCGAAAGTACATCAACCAAAGCCAACATCGCGTAACGAGAAGCCGATGGCTTGTAGATGAAATCCGTCTCTTGGTGCTCAATAGGCAGAACCAAATCGGCTTGCTCAGTCAAAGGAGTGTCTTTCGGAGTAATCACAATGACTTTTACGCCGTACTGCTTGGCTAATTGCGCGGTTTCTATGATGGCAGGGGTATAGCCAGTGGCTGAGATCATCACCAACACATCGTTCGCTTCTGCCAGAGGGCATTGCGACTGATCTTGTCGAGATCTTCCCAGCTCAATTGCCGGGTTTGTACATGGTGCAGACCGACCAAGAAGGCGAACGCAGCTTTCTATACTGGCGTGACAGTGCAGCCGTTAAAAGTTACTTCTCTACCTCTTCGCTCAACAAATTAGAAGCCGAGATTGCGAACCGAGAGCTGGATTATCTCTACCTAAGTGGCATCAGCATTGCGATTCTAAATGACGATAGCAAAGTAAGGCTTAAAAAGGCGTTAAGTCAGCTCTCACAAGCTGGAGGCAAGGTTATCTTCGATAACAACTTCCGTCCTCAACTTTGGTCTGCAGCAGAGGCAAAGTATTGGTACAGCCAAATTCAACCTTTAGTCGACATTGCACTTATCACTGAAGACGATGATGTCTTGGTATGGGGTGAAGAGGAAAGTGCCGAGCAGCGCTGCCTTCGCTTTGGTTGCCAAGAAATCGTGATTAAACGTGGCTGTGAGCCTTGCAAATTGGTTTGGTCGCATGGTGATGACAAGCAAAGCGCATACGTAGCGGCCGAGAAGGTTGTCAAAGTAATCGACACTTGTGCCGCTGGCGATTCATTTGCTGCTGGTTACCTTGCTGGCCGATTGACCGGACAAAGTTGCGAGCAATCTGCCCAACTCGGTCACGCACTAGCAGCAACCGTTATTCAATATCCTGGCGCGATCATTCCAAATGACGCCATGACTCATCTAATTCGATAATTTCCGAGAACGTATTATGTCCCAAGCAATGATTCAGCAACTTCAGCAATTTAAAGTTATTCCTGTTATCCAAATCAATAAGGTTGAGCACGCGATCCCACTAGCGAAAGTGTTAGTAGAAAACGGTCTGCCAGTTGCGGAAGTGACGTTTCGAACAGAAGCCGCTGCCGATGCGATTAAAGCCATGCGCGATGCTTACCCGCAAATGTGCATCGGTGCTGGTACGGTACTGACGCCAGAGCAGATTACCCAAGCAAAAGACGCGGGTGCAGAGTTTATTGTCGCGCCGGGGTTGAACCCCAATACCGTGCGTCGTTGCCAAGAAATCAACATGCCGATCGTACCGGGTGTGAACAACCCAAGTCAGGTTGAGCAAGCACTAGAGTTGGGTTTGAACTTCCTCAAATTCTTCCCGGCAGAAGCGAGCGGTGGTATCGCGATGGTGAAGTCACTACTCGCACCTTATGTTGATGTGAGTCTGATGCCGACCGGCGGTATCGGTAAAAGCAACGTCAATGATTACCTAGCTTTCGACCGTGTGGTTTGCTGCGGTGGTACTTGGATGGTTGCGCCGAGCTTAATTGAAAACGAACAATGGGACGAAATTGGCAAGCTGGTTCGTGAAGCAGTAGAGCTGGTCGCGTAACTCAAACAGAGCTCTTTTACCCAAGTCACCAGACCCCATTAAATAGCGTGACTTGGGTTGAACAATTATAGGGTCTGTTGAACTTTCGAGCTGATTTTTGCAGCGAATTGTTGGATATTTATACAAGGCAGAGACTTTGCTATGTAGCTAGCCTACATGAGAAGTCGATAACGCAGTAGAAATGACCAACAAACGCAGCCCAAAGGGTTCGGCTAGGCGCCCCCGACTAAAATCGTTTTATGCTTTGTTAAGGAGTATTTGCTTAGAATGACTAGGCGGCACACTCCTTGCCGCGCCTAAAACGATTTTGACAAGGCGTCCCCATCCGAACAAAATTTAACCGCGAAAGATCAACAGACCCTAGTAACAATAGGATGGCGCGGATGAACAAAGGTACATTAGCACTACTCATTTCAGGTTTAATCACAATTCCAACGGCAGCAATGGCGATGACTCCCAACACCGATCTTAACCTAATGCCTTACCCACAAAATGTGGAGTGGGGCAGGGTAAAATCACACTGGATAAATCCTTCAGCATTTACATCAAAGGCTACGATTCACCGCGCGTGCAGTTCAACGCCAAGCGCACCATGGATCGTCTATATCGCCAAACCGGCTTACCAATGTTGAACTGGCATGCTGAGTCGGAAAAAGAAGCGACTCTGGTGATTGATATTCGTAATGCGCCTAAGTCCGAGGTGCAAGACATTCACAGTGAGAAATCGTATCAACTTGAGTCGCGTAATGGTCAGATCATTATTCGCTCCGAACGCCCTTACGGTGCTTTCCATGGTTTAGAAACCTTCTTGCAGTTAGTGACTACGGACGCTAGTGAATACTTTGTGCCTGCGGTGTCGATTCAAGATGAGCCGCGTTTTCCTTGGCGCGGTGTTTCTTACGACACTTCCCGTCACTTTATCGAACTTGATGTGCTCCTTCGCCAACTCGATGCAATGGCATCAGCAAAAATGAATGTCTTCCATTGGCATATTTGGGATGACCAAGCGATTCGTATCCAGCTCGATAATTACCAAAAGCTGTGGCAAGACACCGCAGATGGTGATTATTACACCAAAGATGAAATTCGCCATGTAGTGAATTACGCGCGTAACCTTGGCATTCGAGTTATCCCTGAAATCTCTCTGCCGGGACATGCTTCGGCAGTAGCCCACGCTTACCCTGAGTTGATGTCTGGTATGGGGGAGCAATCTTATCCGCACCAACGTGGCTGGGGGGTGTTTGAGCCGTTAATGGACCCGACCAACCCTGAACTTTACAAGATGCTGGCGAGTGTGTTTGACGAAGTGGTTGAGCTCTTCCCTGATGAGTACTTCCATATCGGCGGCGATGAACCAAATTACCAAAAGTGGAAAGACAACCCGAAGATTCAGCAATTCATCAAAGACAACAATCTGGATGGTGAGCGTGGTCTGCAATCGTATCTGAACACCAAGGTTGAACAGATGCTGGAACAGCGCGGTAAGAAGATGACTGGCTGGGATGAAATCTGGCACAAAGACCTTCCAACCTCGATTGTGATTCAAAGCTGGCAAGGGCACGACAGTATAGGTCGTGCGGCAAAAGAGGACTACCAAGGCATTCTCTCAACTGGCTATTACTTAGACCAACCGCAGCCAACCAGTTACCACTATCGCAATGACCCAATACCGAAAGGAATCACCGTTGATGATCAACTCCATCAAGGTGAGAAATTCGCGACTTATGATTGGGTGAAACCGCGCAACAAAGGTGGTCTACGTACAGGTAATCTGACCATTATTGAAGCGACAGACGGCAGTTACCGTGCGTTTACCGATTACAACGGTAAGTCTCGCGAAGAAGTGTTCATCATCGAGTATGTGCCAGGTGTGAAGTTTAAAGGCCACTTCGATAACTTTATGTCTTACACCGAATTCAACTATGACTTTGCAGACGGCAAGTTGAAAGACACCAGTTACCAATTGATTGGTAATGTGCGTTGGCCTGCGACTGGAGAATTGGTCGCGAGCAGTGGCATAGAAGGGAGTGTCATTCCTGAGCCGAACGGGGGCTATCCGGCTGAGCTGACCGAGAAAGAACAGCAGCTAATCTTAGGCGGAGAAATCACCATTTGGGGTGAGAACCTCGATTCAATGACCATCGAGCAACGCTTATGGCCGAGAAGCTACGCGATTGCTGAGCGTCTATGGTCGAGTCAAGACCTGACCGATGAGCGCAGCATGTACAAGCGCATGAAGGTGATGGATACATGGTCTGAGATTTCGCTTGGCTTACGCCATCATGCCGATGCCAATATGATGTTGAAACGTCTTGCTAATGGTGCAGATGAAACGCCGCTACAAACGTTAGCGAAGTACATCGAGCCGGCTCAATACTACGCTCGTCACTGGGAGAAGTGGATCTCTAAGCCAAACGAGGGTGATTTGTACAACCAGTATGAGCGACTAAACCGCTTTGCGGATGCATTACCAGTAGAAAGCCTAGCAGTGTACGAGATGAAAGATTTGGTCGCAGCTTATGCTCAAGGTGATAAAACCGCGTTGGATGCGTTGGCGATACATTATCAGAGCGTTAAGTTAGCGGCGCAGCAAGCCAAACCTATTTTCGCGGTCAACGTAGCGTCGCTAGAAACGGTGCCAGTTGCAGAAGCCGCAATCAAAGTTGCCGATTTAGGTTTAACCTTGATTGAGCTTGCTAAGCAGGGCAGTGATATTAGCCAATCTGACGCTGAAGCGTATCAACGCATTATCAATGAAAATGCAATTATTTTTGATGAAACCATTGTCGCCATAGTGTCACCAACTGAGTTGTTGCTTCACACTTTAACCGATTGATAACTAAAAGGGATTGCCGCCTGTTAACGCAGACGGCATCTTATCGGTTAAGCACTCTTCTATCTCCCAAAGGTTTCCCCATGATAGTAAATGGTCACTTACATTTTTATGTAGGCACCTATACCGATTCACCAAGCCAAAGCCAGGGTATTGCGTGTATTTCTCTCGATACTGCAACTGGCGCATTAACGCTCATCAATGAACATGTTCCAGACGCAGTAAAAACGGTTCGTAACCCTTCTTACCTTGCGCTCAAAGGAGAGGGTTTATATACCTTTAATGAAGTCGATCGCTTGGCAGGTGCAGAGCTGATATTTGCTGAAAAAACAGACAGCTATGCATTGCCAATTGAAGGTGATTACCCTTGCCATATCGACATTAAAGAACCGTTACTCTCTGTTGCAAACTACGGTTCCGGCAATGTAAGTGTTTACCAACTTGATGAGCAAGGTAAGCCTTTGAAATCCATTGCAGAATTGTATGTAGAGGGCAATGGACCCAATATTGACCGTCAAACTTCACCTCATGCCCATCAAGTCACTTTTCTAAAGCACTCCGCTCAATTGGCTGTGGTCGATTTAGGCACAGACCGTGTTCACTTTTATGACTACGGCAATGATGGTGAGACAGTTAAGTTTTCACTTTCTCAAAGCATCGCTATGCCTGCTGGTTCTGGACCTCGTCATTTGGTCTTCACTCGTGATGAGTCTGTCGCGTACGTTGTTTGCGAACTGTCCGAAACGCTGGTGGTACTTCGCAAGCAAAACGGACAATGGAATCTGACTCAGCAAGTTAAACTGCTAGCCGATGAAGAAAACAAAGAAGCGGCGTCTGCGATTCGTCTCTCTGCGGATGAGCGTTTTGTCTATGTCTCTTGCCGTGCGCAAAATCTGATCAGTACATTTGATGTAACGAGTAATACTCCGGTTCAAATTACGGCGTCCGATTGTGGTGGCGCGTTTCCAAGAGATTTTGTTTTATCCCGTGACGGGCAGTGGATGCTCGTTGCCAATCAACATTCACATAATGTCGCTAGCTTCCATAGGAATCCGGAGACTGGCGCTATCACTCCAACCGGATATTCGTGCGACATCGGTGCGCCTGTGTGTTTGGTTGAGAAGTCGTAATTAAGAGAAATAACATGACAATTCATCGTATTAATCCATGCAAACGTTGGTCTGATGTAACGGTATTCAATGGCATCGCCAACTTTGTTGAAGTGGTGGAAGCTGACACCACTGCGGATATGAAAGGGCAAGTACAACAGATTTTCGACCAAGCCGAGCAAATGCTAGCCAGTGTTGATAGCGATAAGTCGCGCATCTTATCTGTGACGATTTACGTGACAGATTTCGCTAACTTCGATGCCCTTAATGAAGTGTGGGATGCGTGGTTCCCTGAGGGATGCGCACCGAGCCGTGCTTGCGTCAAAGTTGAATTGGCGAATCCTGAGCTGTTGGTAGAAATGGCGTTTGTTGCTGCTGCGGGTGAGAAGTTCCAATAGTTCGATATCACTCTACTTAAACCATTAAGCCCAGCGTTATCCTCAAGCCTTGTGTTATATAGCTCAATAACGCAGGGCTTTGTTTTATTAGGCTAATCAGCATAAACGAAATAGGTCGCTGATAAGCACGAAATTGAAAATATTACTCAAAGTGTCACTTGTTGGCTTAAAATGACCGTTATTGATACTTAATGAAAGGTTGCTATTTCTTTTGGGGCATACACTTATCCCGAACTTAAGAAATAGGAGCATCATCATGAAAGCAATCACTACATCGGTTTTGGCATTAAGCTTATTGGCAGTGGGTTCAGCTCAAGCATTTGAGTTAACCAGTAATGACATCCAAGAAGGCCACCCAATGACCAAAACGTTTGAATATAACAGCTGGGGCTGTGATGGTGGCAACCAGTCTCCACAGCTGATGTGGAAAGATGCGCCTGCAGGCACAAAAAGCTTTGCAATCACGGCTTATGACCCAGATGCGCCTACTGGCAGTGGTTTCCTGGCACTGAGTTGCGTTTAATATTCCTGCTAACGTGAATGAACTTCCACGCGGTGTGAACATTGAGAAATTGGGTGGTAAAGAGTCTCGTATTGATTACGGCACCGTAGGCTTTGGTGGTGTTTGTCCTCCAAAAACGGACGGTATGCATCGTTACCAGTTCACAGTATGGGCGTTGCCAACGGCCAAACTAAATCGTGATGAGAATACACCTGCGGCGGTGGTTGGCTTTACACTAAATAGCATGGCGCTAGACAAAGCAAAACTGACGGCAACTTACACGCGCTAAGGTGCGACAGAGGCGAAAGCAAGGGGAAATAATGAGTCATCAATATCAAATTACGATATTTCGTGCAGAGCAGTTACAGAAGCTGCGCAATGTGAGGATTCATTCCCCAAGCATTATTCAGATCATTACGGGTAGTAAGCGCCTTTTCTGGAAGGAATCGGCGCTGGATATTTCCCATTCTGAATTACTACTTTGCGAAGCTTCTGCATCACTGAGCTTTGAGAACTTGCCACAGAAAGGGAAGTTTCTCTCCAGAATGTTTAGCTTCCATTGCTTACCGACGGACGCAATGCTTGAATTGAGCATGCGTGTCGGAACAGGGGATGAATCGCCGAGATTAGCTGCAGATAACTCGTTACATGAGACGTTAAACGCGCTGTATGCTTTTGAACAACATGGTATGAGCAAAGAGACACAAACTTTTTGGGTCATAGGTTTATATCAGCAGCTTGCGGAACGTGGAGCATTACACCACCTGTTTGTTAGCTCAAACATCACATTCAGCCAAAAATTGAGTCGTTACTTATCCTTCTCTCCTGGTGAAGAACATTCGTTGGAAGAGGCTGCTGAACGATTTGCCATGAGCCGGGCAACCATGATCCGTAAACTCAAGCAAGAAGGGACTCAATATCGAGAGGTGTTGGCAGAAGTACGTTTAAATCATGCATTGTATTTAATGCAAAATGGCCACTATAACGTTGCGATGTTGGCTCAACTTTGTGGCTATCAATCGGAAGGTCGTTTTAGTCAGCGTTTTAAAGGTAAATTCGATCTTACCCCGAGTGATTACATCAAAACGGTGGTGATAAATTAAGCCGAACCTTGGAAAGTGGCCTATGCGCGCTTGACCGGACGGAATGATGGTGAAGCGGAAGAATCTGCGACAGCTAAATCCGATAGAAGCTGTTGTAGCAATTCAGAAGCATGAACGTTCGCTTTTATTTTGTCGACATCACTCCAGCTCTTGCTGTTCTCTTCTTCAAGGTATTTAATTGTCTGTTGTGAAAGCTTGAGAACAGCATGCCACTTCAGTTTTTTATATTCTAAATTCATACTCAAACTCCTATGTGAATGATTAATTTAAAACATTGTTCAAAACTTTGAGTTAGCAAATAGGAATTTGTTAATAAGCCTATGCCTAGAGCGGATATAAAAAAGCGCCCATCGCTTTAACGACGGGCGCTCTCAAGTCACTATAACGTATAGTTATTTGTAGTATTTCTTCTTCATTTTGAGTGCTACGTTCACCAAAGCAATCAATACAGGCACTTCGATCAGTGGACCAATGACACCAGCAAAAGCTTGGTCTGAGTTTAGGCCAAACACCGCGATAGAAACCGCTATTGCCAATTCAAAGTTGTTGCCTGTTGCCGTGAAAGCAATCGATGCGTTTTTGTCGTAGTCGATGCCCATTTTCTTACCAACGAAGAAGCTGACAAAGAACATCAACACAAAGTAGATAGCCAGTGGAATTGCTACACGGAATACATCCATTGGCAGTTCAAGAATCATTTCACCTTTCAAGCTGAACATCAGTACGATGGTTGCAAGCAGGGCGATAAGCGTAATCGGTGAAATGCGTGGGATGAACACGTCGTTGTACCATTGTTCACCTTTCGCAGCGACTAGCCATTTACGGCTTAGGAAGCCCGCTAGGAATGGGATACCAAGGTAAATCAGAACGCTTTCCGCGATGTCCATCATCGAGATATCAACCACGAAACCTTCGTAACCAAAGACTGGTGGCAACACAGTGATGAACAACCATGCCATCACACTGTAAGTCACGATTTGGAAAGCGCTGTTTAGTGCAACTAGGGCTGCGCCGTATTCTTTGTTACCGCCACCGATATCGTTCCAGACAAGCACCATCGCAATACAACGAGCAAGACCGATCAGAATGATACCAACCATGTAACCCGGATGATCACCTAGGAAAGTCAATGCAAGGATGAACATCAAAATAGGGCCGACAATCCAGTTCATGACCAAAGACAGCGTGATCGCTTTTTTGTCTTTCGTCACTGTACCTAGCAGGTTGTAGTTCACCTTTGCGAGTGGCGGGTACATCATCAAAATCAAACCAATCGCTAGCGGTACGTTTGTGCTACCAACTGACATTGACTCGTTCCACTCAGCAACTTGAGGGAATGCTGCGCCAATACCTACACCGATTGCCATTGCAACAAAAATCCACACCGTTAGGTAACGGTCCAAGAAGCTCATTTTGTCGCTGGCACTATTTAAAACTTGAGTAGTCATAGTGTTCTCTTATTTGTTTATCGTCGAAAGGCGATAGTTAAAGGTATAGTTTATCTCTGCACGCCTGACCAGCGTGCAAAGGGAATTAATCAAATAACTTGGAAAAGCCTAGATTGAACTGATCAAACGCGTCGCGTTGAATGCGGTAACACACCTTAGGTGGGTTTGGCTCGGCGCTGATAAAGCCTGCTTGCTTTAAAATACGCAAGTGCTCGGAAACAGTAGATTGCGCAAGACCGAGTTCAGAAACCAAATCACTATTCAAACAACCGCCCATGGTATCGAGCGTGTGCAGGATATGCAGAATGCGCAAACGTGCTGGATGGGATAAAGCTTTCGCTTGTGCTGCTAGAGTTTGTTCTTTCTCGAGCTGTTGTTGCGTTGTCTGAAAAACAACTTCGCACTTGTCGTTGCATTTATCACTCATTCGCAGGCCTTAATAGTTAATCGTCGAATTGCGATAAAGTGTACGCCTGCTCTGTGGAAGATGCAACAATTCGATGAAAAAACTAATCGGGAAATAACGATAAATAAAAGGTTGAAAAAATATCTCTTTTAAAAACAGTGGTATAATCAAAAGTTCATTAGGTTACTAAAAGTTAACTAATTGCATTGTATTTCTAGGTTACCATAATAAACCACATCCGACGCACAATGGTTATCGCGTCATATTGTGAACTTATTTAAGGATAATCCTATGAGCAACGTACTGATCATCAATGCACACGAACCATCACCATATTCAGAAGGTCGTCTAAATGCTTCTCTTGTTGATAAAGCGCAGACGCTTCTGCAAGCAAAAGACCATGACGTTCGCGTTGTGACAATGCAAGATGAGATCAACGTAGATGAGCAACTCGCACACTTTGAATGGGCTGATCGCGTGATCATCCAAAGCCCAATCAACTGGATGTCTGTGCCTTGGTCATTCAAAAAATACATGGACGATGTTTTTACTGCGGGTATGGGCGGCGCTCTGTGTGCTTTCGACGGTCGTAGCGCAGAAGAACCAAAGAAAAACTACGGTACAGGTGGTACGCGAACCAACACTAAGTACATGCTTTCACTGACATTCAACGCACCAAAAGAATCGTTTGATGATGAGAACGAATACCTGTTCCAAGGTAAAGGTGTCGATGATTTGATGTTCCACATGCACGCTAACTTCCGCTTCTTTGGTATGTCAGCACTGCCGACATTCGCTAGCTACGATGTGATGAAGAATGCGGATATCGAAAATGATTTTACACGTTTCGAAGCGCACATTAACGAAAACTTCTAATCCTTTTAGAAACATAGTGTGAACTGAATGATGAATTGAGATGGACTGCTGCATGCGGTCCATTTTTATTTGTTTGCGGCGAGGTGACGTTTTTATTACTCTAAAGCACTAAATGTATCTAGCTTACTTTTCGTTACCTAGATTAGGTGCGTATCTTGAGGTGTATTGTGGAAAGCAAAATCAGTGTAGATAGCAAAGGTCGTAAGTCAGTGACGAACGTATGTGCGGAGCCATGTGCTATCGAGAAAGGGATGCGTCTAATTGGTGGTAAATGGAAAGGCTCTTTGATTTTTCATTTGAAAGATGGCCCAGTTCGTTTCAATGATCTGGCACGCATGCTAGGCGGCGCAAGCAAAAAGATGATCGACCAACGCCTTAAAGAGCTAGAAGCGGAAGGTATGGTGGTGCGCAAAGTGATTAGCGACCGACCAATTGCAGTCAGCTATGAGCTAACAGAGTTTGGCCGTACCGCACTTAAGATTCTTGATGATTTGCGAATCTGGTCTGAGACTCACCAGATTGAGTTGCGTAAATAACGCAGCCTGTTGTATTTCATCATCGCTTAACGGTTTAAGCCAATAAAAATGCCAGCATATCGCTGGCATTTTTTATGTTTGATGGTTGTCTGAGACTGATTAGGCGTAATCCGCTTAGTAGTCCAACGTACCACGGATAGGGTAGTTGTTGTCTGGATTACGAATCCAAGCCAAACCACGTGATAGCGCGCCAAGCTCTGGGCGAACAAACGGGTTGTTTGAAATATCCACCACGTGCAAATTACCGTGTTCATTCACTACAAACAGGCCTGGTTCTGCGAAGTTATGGTCAGTCTCTTGTTCTGAACGAGGCAGTGAAATGTACAGACCCAATGTTTTCATTTGCTCTTCGGTTAGGCCGTAAGCAATCGGGAAGCTGATTTCGAGTTTTTCTAGATGCCCCTCAAGCTGCTCTTTTGAATCGCCAGAAACCGCAAGAATATCAACGCCTGCTTCTGCGAACGCTTGCTTGTAGCCCTCTAACTCATTGAGGTATTTGGTACAAAGAGGACAGTGTTTACCACGATAAACGAATACCGCTTGCCAAGTCGCATCACCTTGCGGCTGACCTAACGTCACGCTTGAACCATCTAGCAAGGTTGCTTGAAGAGAAGGGAAGCTGTCGCCCGCTTTAAGTTTCACTGAAGTTTCCATAATGACTCCCGAATTGGTGGTATATATCCATGGATTCCCCTTCTCAATAAAAGCGATTGTGTAGGGGAGGAGACTTCAATGTAGACCCAGTTTTATGGCATTTCAACTAGTTAACTTTTGGTAACCTAGACAATGAATGGCAAGAAAAAGAAACAGTTAGAAGAGGAAAGCAGAACTTAAAGATACAACAAAGTGGGGGTGTAGTATCAGGAGCTAAGTTCTGCTTTGATTTGTCCGTTATGTTATGACCAATTCAATAACTCTTTCATGTTTAGTAGCGCGATCACTTCCAACTTGTTTTTTGATTGAGCGATACGCTGTTGGAAATAAGCAGCCATCTTAGGCCACGCTTTTGCAGGTCTTTTATGGATTCGCATGATATTTCCTCCTTCGTGTTGACAGGGTCAGTATGCGAAGAAAAGGGGAGCTGAAAAAGAGAGCAGATTTCTGTGCTTTATTCCTAGTTAGCCCCAGAAGGTGCGCTAACTCACCGATTTTTGCGTTAGTGAGGGTAAAAAGGGGAACAAAGTGTTTGGAAGTTTTCTTATTTTCTCTCGGATAAGTTGAGTAAAATAAACCTATCTCCACTTTTTGAGGATGCGCAGTGTCTGATCTCAACTTGTTCCGCTACTACCAACGACTGACACCATTAGGTGTTGGTAGTGAAGTCAAAACCACGTTGCAGGAAGTGGCAGATTTGCTGTTCACTTCTCCTCGTCATGCGCGCAGCTTGTTGTCACAAATGCAGACGCTCATGTGGTTAAGTTGGCAGCCAAAAGCGGGCCGCAATCAGCGTTCGACATTGCTCCTAAACATAGAGTTAAGCGCGCTAAAAGAGAGCCTAGCTCTGGAGCGCATTAAGCTGGGTAAGTACGAAAAAGCACTGGCGATTCTCGATGAAGACGAAACTGCATTTGGACGTTTGCTCAAAACCACTTCAGGTGCATCGGTTCAAGAAGGTCGACTGAATATCCAGCTGACTTATAAGCGTATGTTTGAACGTATCGTCCCTCACCAACTTCACCGCAGCAGTGAGCGCTTCTTTCTGCGTCAAATCTATTGTTGCTTGGTATCGAGTGACTACAACGGTGTGGTAAAGCCAGAGTTGGCCCACCATTGGCGCTACGATGAGGATAACTTTGAGTGGACATTTTACCTTCGCCCCGGTCTAACGTTTCATAATGGGGCGCCGATTGATGCTGATACCGTGGTGAGTCTATTTGCCAAACTGAGTTCGTTGGAGTATTACCAGAAAGAGCTGGCTCACGTTACCGATATCACTGCGCCAAACCCTCTTAAAGTAGTGTTTACCCTGAGCAAGCCAGATTTGGGTTTTGCAGGGCTTATATCTGGGGTGAAATACGGCATTCAACCCGTTAGCCAAGTAAACGTAGCCAACAACAACTTGGTGATTGGTAGTGGCCCGTTTTCGGTGATTGAGCACAATGCGAATCGACTAAAGCTAAAAGCTTTCGATGCTTATTACGCCTGCCGTGTACTTACCGACATAGTGACGATTTGGATCGTCAACGATGAGAAAATGGAGAACCCTTCACTCACTGGTAGTGTGCCTATCAACGTTAGCGAGACTTTATGTGGTCATTATGTTTCGACTCAAGATGACAAAGCCCCTCATGATGGTCAACACACTCGAACTGAAGATGGTTGCTTGTTTGCTCTGTTCAACCATCATGCTAAACAGCCTTTGTCTCGTGCTCAGCGCCGTTATATTGCAGAGTTGATTCAACCTGAGCGTTTGGCAGAAGCGATGCGAAAAGAAAATACAGTGTTTCGCAGCGTTCCTGCTTCCAACTTACTACCTAGTTGGAAGCCCGTTTTACGTCCTTTTGGGGACAGAACCAAGTTACCGAAGACCATCACTATCGCGGGTTACAACTACACTGCGCTTCGTCGCTGTGCTCGTGCTATTTCTTCTCTCCTGGCATTGGAAGGCTGTAAAGTTGAGACGATCATGTATTCCTACAGAGAGCTAAATGAAAAAGCGGAAAATGGAACGCTAGACGAGACGCTGGTGGTGACTAACACCACTTCTGATGACAGCCGTCATGTCTCTGCTTTTACTAACTTCTTTAGCAATGATGTTTTGTACCATACATTAGGTGAAGAAAATGCGCAGTGGCTTGATGAGCAGTTGGAAAAGGTGAGGTCGTTGGTTCCCCTTGAAGATTACTTAGTTGCGCTTGAGCCTATTGCTTCAACACTGGTCAGTGAATACTGGATCGCACCAATGTTCCACCATACTCAGACACTGCGTTTCCAAGGTGTTTTAGAAGACGTCGCTCTCACTAATTGGGGGTGGCCGGATATTCGATCAGTGTGGTCAGCAGATTAGTGAAATTCGCGTCCTTCTAGGTCTGTATTAATACATACTTCGATATTGTGTATGTAAATTCGTTACAGCGGTGACTCTACCATAACAAACTTGCGTTCGGCTCTAAGTGGTGCAAACCAAGTATTCTCGTATTTGAAATAGCTCTGTCCGTTGACGACCACCGTTTCTTTAGTGTGAGGCAAGGAGTCTACGATTTCACCGATTTTGTAAGGACTTGGCTCTGGTTTCGGCACTGGTGGTTTTTGATGCACTCTTGCAGTGTTTGATCTTATTGGTGGCGCGACGGTTTGCCTCGACGCCGAAGCATCACTTACCGCCGAAGAAGTCCCTACATGATTATCACGTAAAATGGTGTAGTTACCGCTTGGTGGATAACGAACATACACATAGCGGACACCATCACGACGGTAATAGGAATCATGAATGATGGCATAGGTGACGCCAGCGAAAACGGCGAAGGTCGCAATGCCCACTAAATCACTGTGATAATAATAGTAACGCCCGCGACTTACGAATCCCCTCATAA
>NZ_JAHGAH010000195.1:0-11237 GCF_030248475.1 Vibrio sp. D173a | reverse complement strand
TTGATATTTCGTTGTCTTTTCGACGACCTCTGCCCGTACAAAGCCTTGAGAGACATCTGCTTTTTTGAGTTGCTGGCGCTTAGCATAAAACGTCGAGGGATTGAGTTCATTAAGCTTACAAAATGCAAGCGTTGACAATGAACTCGATTCAGACTGCTCGATGAGCGTTTGCCATTCTTGATTAGTGTGTCGTTTTCCCATTTCAAATCTCCTCATGGTTGGAGACTTGATCTTATTCTTCGCGCTAGGCGATTAGAATGCGGGTTTTATGGAGCGCTTACAAAAGACCGCTGACGGTCAGTTAGTCTTATCAGGCAAGAATGAGAAGAAATAAAAAAGGCAGATCACTCTGCCTTTTTCGATATGTAGGAGTAGGCGAAGCGTTACTTCACTGCCAATTCCGCTAGCATTTCTTGTGATGGAGCGAAGAAGTACGCGCCTGTTACCGCTTTAGTAAAACGAAGCAGTTGGTCTGTCTTGCCATCCGTCACACCGTACATGCTTTCAAGCATCACTTTGATGTTGTGGATAGTGTTGCAGTAAGAGATGAACAGCAGACCATGTGCACCAGTCGCTGTGCCGTATGGCAAGCTGTGGCGAACGATCTTAAGACCTTTGCCTTCTTCTTTGATGTCTACGCGACCTACGTGAGAAGCAGCTGGAACGTCTTCTAGCTCGATAGAGTCTGGTTTAGTACGGCCAATGACTTTCTCTTGAGCAGAGACATTCAAACGGTTCCATGCAGGAAGGTTGTGCTCAAAGCGTTGAACCATCACGTAGCTACCACCAGCGAAAGCGCCGTCTTTGATCAATGCAACGTCAGCACGCGCATCACCTTTCGGGTTCTCTGTGCCATCTACGAAATCCGTCATGTCACGAGCATCTAGGTAACGGTAACCGTAAGTTTCGTCGACGACTGTTACATCTTCTGCTGTATCCACTAGGAATTTACGCAGTACATAGAAGTGCAAATCGTGACGAGTTGAGTGACAGTGAATCAGTACATCAACATCAGATGCAGGCGCAATCACGTCGCCTTCACCTAGCTCAGGGAAGTCGGTCAACTCTTCTGGCATTTGCATGTTTAGGTGCTGCCAGAAAGACTTAGTGAATGCGATAGAAATCGTTAGGTCTGCACCTGGTTGGCTCGCATTTAGCTCATTTACTAGCTCAGGTAGCGCTTTCAGTTTCGCCAGTACGTTTTCACGGTTTTGGTTCACCTTTAACTGAGTGTAAAGTGCAAATGGTCCTGCTTCAGGCACAATCGCCGTTTGAGCTTGTGACATTGAGATATCCTCTTTATTGCCCCGTACGGGAAATTTTTGTTCTTAATTTTTTGATGGCTGTTCTTCTTTGTGCTCAACTTGTGGCACGTTGAAGCAGTCTTTCACCCATCTTCCATTTAGAAGATAGATCATAAACCAAGTTAACAGGGTAATTGTGAGCGCGTTTGCCCAGTTGAATACGCCATTTTCGAGGTAGACATGATACATGGTCTGAGCCAATTGAATACCGCACAAGATCAAAGTCATAGCGCGACCATATCGGGTAATTTGATTCACCCAGCCTCTGTCAGGATGACGCAAGCCCATTAACCACATCAGCAACAGGCTAGGAATACCCATCGATAGTCCAAGGTATAACGTATTAGAGTCGGGATAAACAATCGATAGTATCTTGCTACCGCTGTCTCTACTCACTCCTGCCATGGCAAACACCACCCAAGAGCGTGCTAGGAACATCCAACCTAGCCATAACATAATTGGCGCTTTCAAAAATCCATGAGCGTCGTACTGATCAAATGAGTAACGCACAATATCGTCTTCTTAGTTTCATAAAAACGCCACTTTAACCGATCGCTTAAGAGTTGCAACCCAGCAAAGATGAGAACTAAAGTTCATTTTATCATCTTACGCAGATAAACTAAGTTAAGATTTACAGTGACGTCGATAAAAAAGCATGAAAAAGAAAAACACAACAGCACCCGCGCCTTCTCAAGAAACCCAAACTGAAGCAATGAAAATTGCCAAATCAACCCAAAAGCCAGGCCTGTAATGATACAAATGATGATGGTATCGAAAAAGGTAACCGTCATTGAAATCAGGCTTTGTTTAACTTACAAGTAATATTTATGGTTTCCCTGAAACAAGAGCATCTGACAAACTGCCTACGCAATTGATGTCTGGCAACCCGCCTTAAACATACAACATGAAATTGGAACGTCAAAGCAATGCCACAACTAAACGAATACTAGAACCCTGAGATTCCAATATGGTGGACTGTACCGCGCTGTTAGACTCAGTGACTAAACGGTCAGTGCTTCTAGTGGTAAAGAAAGATACACAGACCTTTAACTCCCACGACCATAGCCGTAAATTCCAAGCAATAAACAAAACTTTAAACATCTGAT
This sequence comes from Vibrio sp. D173a, assembly GCF_030248475.1. NCBI lineage: Bacteria > Pseudomonadati > Pseudomonadota > Gammaproteobacteria > Vibrionales > Vibrionaceae > Vibrio > Vibrio sp. D173a. Next base: position 8,827 of record NZ_JAHGAH010000195.1, on the reverse strand, counting down.
TCTGATTAAAATAACGCTCATGAAGATAACTGTGCAACGCCCCCTATTTGACAATAGTTTTAACCCTACTCTAATAGGCTGAAATTTGTGACAGCGCCTCAACTACGTAACAAAGTCATTTTTACTCGACTACTTAGACCCAGCTTATCGTGACTGATGGTAATACCTTTTAGGTATAAGAAAAAAGAGAATTCAGCCCTCAGTTCGCTCATGAAAGAATTTAGGCCTACATAAGGAGGCTTTATGCTTAAACGTGAACTTGCAAATGGGTTAACAGTCAATTCAATTGGCTATGGTGCGATGGGGTTGAGTGAATTCTATGGCGAAACAAATGACCTACAATCTCTAATGCTACTTGACCAGTTACTTGAGCTTAGTGTTGACTTCATTGATACCGCAAACTTTTATGGACGTGGTCACAATGAAGAACTGATTGGTTACTACCTATCTAAACTACAACCTTCTCAGCGCCAACAAATTAAAATTGCCACAAAATGCGGTATCGAACGTCCTGCAGACGCTGCTTACGCTCGCAACATCAATAACACTCCGGATTATATACGAAAATGCTGCGAGGAGTCTCTTCAGCGCTTAGGGGTCGAGTGTATTGATTTGTTTTACCTTCACCGAGTCGACAGTAAGATCATAGAAAAAAGCATGGATTGCTTAGGACAGTTAGTCAAAGAAGGCAAAATTGCTCATGTCGGACTTTGTGAGGTTTCTTCAAAAACACTGCTTAAAGCACACTCAGTCTTTCCAGTCACCGCTCTGCAAACAGAGTACTCACTTTGGACTCGAGACATTGAGGAAGATATTCTTGGAACACTGAAAACCAATAACATCGGCTTAGTGCCCTACTCTCCTTTAGGAAGAGGCTTCCTAACGGGCAAGTTAACGCGTAATAGTGATCTCCCAGATGGCGATTTTCGCAAAACCAATGATCGATTCCTAGATGGGAACATCAATCACAACCGCAGTATTCTAGACATCATTCAACCGATTTCACAAAAATATCAAGCAACACCTGGCCAGATCGCGTTGGCATGGCTGTTAGCTCAATATGAACATATCGTTCCTATTCCAGGAACTAAGAAACGGCACTATCTCCAAGAAAATGTTCAGGCATCTGAAATAATCATAGAGAGAGAAGACCTTATTACATTGAATAACATCCCACTTCAATTTGAAGTAAAAGGGCAGCGTTACTCTGAAGAAGGTATGAAAGGGGTCAATGTCTAAAAGTAAATTACCACCTTCTAAAGAAGGTGGCTTTGTGTGAGCCCCCTAAAAGGGGGCCTTTGTTCATTTTTTATTGTCGAATAAATGTTAGCGTTTTGGTGTTGTTTTTTGTCGCAAAATTAAACCATCTCCACGACTTAGGAACGGGACCAAACTATGGACAGCTATGTCACTGAAAACCTCAACAAATGTATTGATACTCGGCTACCGCGGCTAAACAAAGTGGTTTTTGTCATCAAAGGAGAAAAAGGAAAAGGTCTTGGGCACTGCTACCGTGCATGGACGATTGCGCAATCCTTACCCAATTTCATTGACCCCAAGTTTGTACTGACTCCAAATAGCTCCCTTGGTTTAGCCTTTTGCGAGCAAAAAAGCATCTCGCAATACCAACTAGCGGCAAGCGATGACGACTTATTGAACATCATCGCCCAAGCAAAGCCTGATCTGATTATTAATGATGTCCTCAATACATCCGAAGCGTATGTGAGTGCGCTGAAAAAGCTCAACACTCCAATCATCAATTTTGAGGATCTCGGCACTGGTGGAATACATGCAGACTGCGTCATTAATGCCGTTTACCCGAAAACCGGGCTGGGTCAAGAGCTATCTGGCCATGATTATGTTGATATAAGAAAAGAGTTTTTTCTGCACCGAAAAAACAGCAACACATTAAGCCCTTCGGTGCGTAGCATTCTGCTGACTTTTGGTGGCGAAGACCCAAGCAATCTAACCCAAAAAACCTTGGAAGTCATCGCCCGCAACGACTACCTCTGCCAATTGAACTATGTCATCGCTTTAGGCGGCTCTTATCAACAGCCAAAAGAAGTCATGCGATTCATACAGGAAAAATCACTTAACGCGGAAGTGTTTATCGGCCAGGACATCGCACCGCTGATGGCTCAGGTGGACATGGCGATTACCGCCAATTGCCGAACTGTCTTTGAAGCCGCTTTTATGCGCTTACCTACCGTGGTGATCTCGGCTAATGCGAGAGAGTGCCTTCATACCTTCTATCGAGATGCCCTTTTTCCATACTGCGGAAATGGCCAACTGGTGGATCATTCTGTTATTGAACGTCAGATCTTACGACTCGCCACCAACAATCAGCTAAGGCGCACTATCTCCAACCGACTCCAGACATTCGATCTGAGCAACGGCATGAACAGAATCATCAATCAAATTATCCAGCTGCTCAATCGCAGCTCTTCTATTTGCAACACCGAATATCAACACATTACAGAGAAAGCATTATGAATGAGCAACACACAACAACATTCCCCAAGTGGCCCGCATTTCACCCCGATTCTCTTCGAGATGTTATAGAGCCACTGAAGTCTGGTGAGGTCAATTACTGGACTGGAAACAAAGGGCGAGAATTCGAAGACGCCTTTGCGAAGTGGTGCGGCTCTGAGTTTGCCATCAGTTGCTCGTCTGGTACCTCTGCTCTACACACCATCATCAGTGCGATGGACATTGGCCCAGGCGATGAAATCATCGTGCCCTCATACAGTTTTATCGCCTCTTCATATGCAGTTTTACAGGCTGGCGCGATCCCGATTTTCTGTGATGTAAGCGCTGATCACACGATCAATCCGGACAAAATTGAAGCTTTGGTGACTAAGCGTACCCGCGCGATTATCGTCGTTCACTTGTATGGTGTGGTCTGCGATATGCAGCCAATTATGGAAATCGCTGAACGCTATCAAATCAAGGTGATTGAAGATGCCGCACAGTGCATTGGTGGCCAATATTATAACCAGAAAGTCGGTACATTGGGTCATGCGGCGGCCTTTAGTTTTTGTCAAAGCAAGCATTTCACCACTGGCGGTGAAGGTGGAATGATTACCACCAATGATGAGAACCTAGCGTGGGAATGTCGCTCGTTTAGAGACCATGGTTTCGACGTTAAACACAAGCTGGCGCTACTGGAGATGGAAGAAAAGGAAAAATACATCCATCACCGTGTTGGCTACAACTATCGAATGACCGAAATTCAGTCGATTATCGGCCTCAACGAGTTGAAGCGTTTTGACGATTGGAACCTACTCAACCGACGCAAAAATGCCTTCATTTATCGCGAATGTTTATCTCAGTGCCAATACATTGAAAGCCTGCCGCTCGATACACCAGACAGACAAAATGCTTACTGGCTATTCCCAATTGTTTTCGACCAGTCATTTGATGAGCAACGCACAGAGTCCGTCTACAAGAAGCTGGTCGAGAAAGGAATTCCGGTAACCAAAGTGCTGTGGCCTGAAGCATACCGTGAAAAAGCCTACACCGATTTGATTGGTTTCGGTAAAGCCAACTTCCCATTTCACTCAAGCGAATACACCGACCCTCAATCGGTTCAGTATGACAATCAGATATGCCCAATGGCGTATTCGCTTTCTCAGCGCACACTCAACCTGCACCTCCACCCAACCTGGAATGCAGAGCACATTGAAAAATGTGCATCAACACTACTCGACGTATTGGCAGAAGTTCAAGGAGGCAATCATGGATAGTAAAAATGCCCGCTACTGGGATGAGAAACGAGCGCAGCTTGCAGAACAAGGTTATACCGTTATCGAGTCCATTGTCCCGCAGGAGTTATGCCAGTCATCCATAGAAGCGATCTGCTCTTTTATGGAAGTCGACCTCAACAATAGAGACACCTGGTACAAACAGGACCCAATCAATGACACGGGTTCCGTCCCGATGCATCATCACCCAGCGTTTTGGCAGGTTCGTCAACATCCAGACGTTTATCAGGCCTTCGCTCAGCTTCTAAATGAAGAACAATTGTGGGTCACCATGGATCGCGCCTCTTTTAAACCACCGTGCCGTTATGACCTACCGCAATATGGCAATGATTCGAATCGAATGCATTGGGATTATGATTTCCGTCAAATGGATATTCCTGTCTACCAGGGATTGATCTACCTGACTGATACAGAAAAAGAACAAGGTGCGTTTGGTGGTCTCCCACAAGTGTATTGCCAGATTATCGACAACACGTTCCACGATCCAAGCCTGTTTGATCAATTCACCATTAATGGATTGTATCTGGAGGATGTCTACCCTTTCACCGAGCAGGACATCACGAAGATAGATGCCCCTGCTGGCAGTTTGGTCATCTTTGACAGTCGCTTACCTCATGGCAACGTTTGTACTCACCATCTCAACCCTCGCCTTGTTCAGTTTATTGCTATGTACAAAGCCGACAGCGAAGAGCACGTGCCCCCAGTGCTGTACCAGTCACGAGAAGAGCGCGTGAATTGCTACCAAAACGCTCGTCCACCAGCGTGGTTACGCGGCTGGCGAGGTCAGCTCGATCCTGAACCCTTTACGCCGCTCGAACTAACTCCTTTGGGCCGAAAATTGGTAGGACTAGAGCCATGGTAAAGCCAAGTCACTCACGGCAGCCGAGTTGGTTGGCCGTTACTATGCCCGCTCTTTGCCTGTTCTTTGCGTTAGGCTTGAACATTGGGAGCTGGGCATCACGACTCGCGGACTTGAAAATCGCCATGAGCATTACTGACATGGATCTCGGTTTTTTCCTTCTCGCGACAAGTCTTGGGGCAATCTCCGCTTTCCCGCTCACTATTTGGCTACTACACCATGTGGGTGCTCGAAAAATGGCACTGCTACTAGGAAGTATTGCCGCTTGTTTGCTCCCTTTAATCATGAGCAACACCTCCTATCACTTAGGTTTGGTTTTGATGTTTATAGAGGGCATATGCTGCGCAGGGCTTAACGCTGCGATCAACACTTACGGAAGTGACATCGAACGTAAACACGACATTAAATGCATGTCCCGCTTGCATGCTGTGTTCAGTTTAGGATTGGCGGCAGCGGCTTTGATTTCAATGGGTCTGATTCGATTTGTTTCGTTCGAACTGATTGTTCATGGCGCTGTCATTTTTCTATCGCTTCTGACGTTATTTTCCGTTGCGTATCGAACCTCAGAACAGTGCAGTACATCCGATTCAGAAGACAAACAACCTGAACCAAAACTGATCAACAAAACAACCTTGGTACTTGGCACCATCGTCCTGAGTGCAACCATCATCGAGGGGTCAATGAATGACTGGAGCGCGATTTATCTCAAAGATGTAATTGAGGTCAGCACGTCACTCGCCCCTTCGGGTGTCTTGGTGTTTTCCGCTGCGATGTTCATTGGTCGACTCTTTGCTGACAACCTACGCTCGCAATACAACGACGCCATCCTGATTGCCTTTGCCGGACTTATCGTCAGCTTTTCACTCGCAACAGGCGTGTGGCTGTCTGGGCTTTACGCTTCATGGGGATCATTCGCTATCGTCGGCTTAACCGTTTCTTTGGTTTCACCCATCATTTACGCTTCAGCGGCTGCCATTGGCCCTGGGTGTTTATCACTGATATCCACCTGTGGTTCCATTGGTGGTTTAGCGGGCCCACCAGCTATCGGTTTCATCGCAATGCATTTTGGCCTGAGCAGCGGCATGTATTTCGTCGCTGCCAGCGGCTTAGTCATTGGTATTGCGGCCTTAAAGCTTGCCAAGCATCAGCACAAACCTCAATACGCATCACTTTAGGAAAACAGCATGTTAATCAGTATCATCATTCCGACCTACAACTGCGCGAACCTTCTAGAGAAGACGCTCGAATCACTTTGCCAGCAGTCGTTGCAAACCGAGTGCTTCGAAGTCATCGTTGCTGATGATGGCTCGTCAGATAATACCGAACAGTTGGTCAAAAGCTATTCTTCTCGGCTGAACATCGGTTACTGCTTTCAGCCCGATTTAGGATTCAGAGCGGCGAGCGCACGCAACCTCGGCAGCCAGCAAGCGATTGGCGAATACCTATTTTATTTGGACAGCGGCGTAGTTCTTGAACAACACGCACTACAAATACACCTTGCCGAAATGGAAAGAAACCCAGATCACATCCAGATCGGATTCTGCCACGGTTTTGAAGAGCATTTCGTCGCTAACAATACTTTCTCTCAGTTACTCGATAGCAACGATTTCAACACGCTGTTTGACTCTTTGACACAACAGGACTCGAACTTGGATTGCCGCCAGAAACTGCTCAATCAAATCGGGCATATGAGAGGCTTCGACACTCATCCGTGGCTGTTTTTCTGGGGCGGGCATCTATTTGGTAAAACCTCTGATTTTATTGAAGCTGGCGGTTTTGATGAGAACTTTACCCATTGGGGCGGTGAAGACGTCGAGCTGGGGCTGAGGCTTTTTAACGCTGGACATAAGTTTACGCTACTTTTGGATGCCAAGGCCTACCACATCCCACACCCAAAAGCAGACACTGCTGGGTCGGAAGCAACACATAACAACTGCCATTACATCCACGATAAACACCAGTTACCGATTACAGAACGTATGTTGGCGGAGAGTTGGGAAGACATCGTCCGGAGTGTCAGTTAATCAGCGCAATCAACCCCATGAGCCGCCCAAAACATTCTTAACATTATCGGGCGTAAATCATTGCTATTGAGTGAAATCAGGAAGCGACCATGACAAGTGTATTTGATATTTCAAGCACAGAGCCATTACAGTCAGCGGCGATGTCTGCTGAAGGCGTTGCCAAACTAGACCTTAGAACCGGAGGACAGCAAGAGCCTATTATCGTAAAACATTCGCCTCCACTGAATGATCCTAGCCTGAACATCGCCGCTTTACTCGGCCGTGAGGCGATCACGTCAAACCAGCAGCTACTGGCAAAAAACATTACCGGCAAGAATGTGATGGTGACAGGCGCTGGCGGTTCGATTGGCTCGGAATTGTGCCGACAAGTGCTTAAGCAAAACCCCAAGAGCCTGATTCTGTTTGAGCTGAATGAATATAACCTCTATCAAATTGATCAAGAGTTAAGTGGCAGCCCCATAACCAGCGCAAGCACAGTAAAAATTATTCCAATACTGGGCTCCGTCCAAACCGAGCAACGCCTGATAACGCTCATGAAAAACCACCAAGTGGATACCATCTACCATACTGCCGCTTATAAGCATGTTCCATTGGTCGAAGACAATATCATCGCAGGCATCCAGAATAATGTGTTTGGTACGTTATCGTGTGCTCAGGCCGCGATTGAGGCTAAGGTAGAAAACTTTACCCTTATCTCCACAGATAAGGCCGTCAGACCGACCAATATCATGGGTGCCAGTAAACGACTGGCCGAATTAGTTCTGCAAGCCTTAGCGGACAAAAAGACCGCTACTACCTTTACCATCGTCCGATTTGGCAATGTCCTTGGTTCATCGGGTTCGGTTGTTCCACTGTTCAAAAAGCAGATCGAAACAGGCGGCCCAATCACTATTACCCATCCGGAAATCGTTCGCTATTTCATGCTCACTCAAGAAGCGGCGGAACTGGTCATTCAAGCCAGTGCTATGGGGCACAATGGACAGGTGTTTGTGCTGGATATGGGCGAGCCAGTCAAGATCGTTGAGCTGGCACGTAAAATGATTCAATTATCGGGTAAAAAAGAAGGTTTACTGGGCAACACGCATCATGATGAAATTGCTATCCAGTTCATTGGCCTCCGTCCGGGTGAGAAATTGTATGAAGAGTTACTGATTGGCGGCAACGTAGAAGAAACCTGCCATCATAAAATAATGACGGCCATGGAAGAAAAACTCAGCTGGCACGAGATGATGTTAGTTTTAAACGAGCTTGAACGTAACTGTAACGAACATGATGCAGTCGCCATCAAGCAGACACTTCTGTCAGCGCCGACGGGCTACCAAACCGCTATAGTTCCGAAAGAAAACTGTGAAGTTTTCTAACAGGTGCTTTTCTGTAGCTATCCTGATTGACATCCCATTTTAACGATTCCAAATAGAACGCGTACGCATGGAGAAACGTTACAAACACTCTATAAAGGGCTCGATCATATGAGAATGGTCTGTTAGAGGCTTTGTTACGCCCCAATGATGAAAACAGTGCAGATACCCTTGTTGAAGCTGCTAATATGTTGTCTGAAATTAATGCTTACCGACTCAGTTCGCTATTGTATGTGGATAGTTGTTGTTGAGGGCACTCAAGTTGAACTCGAAGCGGATGGAACAATCCGTAGCCGTGATGCACTAGCTTGGTACGCACAAGATATTTCCAAACATGCACATTATGCTGAAGTGGTTGAAGTTCGAGAGTGAGCAGACAAAAGATTATGGCGAAGAGTAAAGCATTGACTCCTGAGCAACAGAAAATCCAAGAGTTAGAAGCTCGAATCAGTCGCTTAGAAAGAGAAAAGTCCATTCTAAAAAAGGCCACCGCTCTCTTAATGTCGGACGAACTCGAACGTTCTAGTCAATTGACCAATTGAGGGAGTATGAATCGGTCAAAATGCTCTGCGAACTGTTTAGTGTCGCCTCATCTTGTTACTACGCGTCTAAACAGCGTAAACCAGATGTCCAACGGATCCGACTGATTAGCCGAATAAAAGAGCTCTTTAGCATGAGCCGAGGTTCAGCAGGCAGTCGAAGCCTTGTATCGATGCTGCGCTCCGAAAATATCAACGTAGGTCGATTTAAAGTGCAGAAAATCATGCACGAAGCTGGCTTAGTGAGCAAACAACCGGGCTCGCGAAGATTCCCCCGGGCATG
>NZ_JAHGAH010000194.1:0-1737 GCF_030248475.1 Vibrio sp. D173a | reverse complement strand
TGCCAGCGCTTTCGCTAAATTAGTAAATCATCAATAACTACAGGTATGGTAAATTTACTTATGAAGAGCTAATGCGATGAGTAGCATCGCACTAGCAAAAGTATTGGTTTATGTTTAGGTACGCGCTAAGTGCAGTTACGTTAAATCAACTCTAAATTACACTACAAATTTCTGCACCTTCTCCTCAATATCTTTTGAAACTAACGATACTATCTTATTAATTCGTTGAACTTCATCAAGCCCTTGGGTATTACTTTTAACAAGTGCATTAATTTCTTCCAAACGCTTAGATATATCCAATGTAACAGCAGTCTGCTCTTCTGATGCTGTTACAACAAGAGTATTAATATCCGATATCGACGTAGCTTTTCCTGCAATATTTTCAAATCCAGCTTGAACCTCACCTACTGAGCTGATCGACTTTCCCATGACGGTAGAGTTACCATCAATAACTATTTGAGCTCTTTGGCATAACTCTTGAAGCTCTATAATATTATCAGAAATACTCTCTGTAGAAGACTGAGTTTTTGAGGCCAATGACCTAACCTCGTCAGCAACAACAGCAAAACCTCTTCCTAGCTCACCCGCTCTAGCTGCTTCTATAGCAGCATTCAATGCTAATAAATTTGTTTGGTCAGAAATATTTCTTATAACGTCAACCACTGAACCTATCGTATCTGAATGCCCCCTTAGAGTATTCATAATTTCTCGAGATTCCTTCATTGATGTCCCCATACTTTGGGTTGCATCTTCACTGGAGATTAAAGCAGCCCTGCTCGAATTAATAGTATCAAGTGTGGACAATACAGCAGACTCAGCATCGTGAACTCGATGTGCTACATCATTAGCGGTTGCGGACAACTCAACAGTAGCAGAAGCCAATTGTTCCACTTCAGATAACTCTAACTTTGAATTATCTGAAACGACACTGATTGCATTAGATATCTCCTTCTGCGCCTCACCTAATTTCAATACACTCTCATTAGATAATGAAAAGAGAAGGCTATGTATTGGCTCCCTGAAAGATTTCAACTTATTTGCAAGAGATGAAAATTCATCATTTCTATTAGGGTTGTTTTTCAACCACTCACAAACAGGTCCAGGTCTAACATCAAAGTTATTCAATTGGTCCATATGCCGATTAAAAACATCAATCGGCCTCACAACCCTGAGCATAGTAAATTGGCAGATAATCATACTAAAAACAATCAACACGCCCATTGCAAGCTCAATATATCCAGTTGAAATGATAGTAGTCTTAACAACTCCTTCCTCAATCATAAAAATCATAACCAAACATAAAAAAAGGAACACTGTCACTAGAGAAAGTATGAGAAATAACGTTTTTACCTTTATTGATTTAAGCACCACTTTTTAACTTCCTTATTTCGATAGACATGCATTTACAACAAAAAACCAATATTAATTATATGCTACACAACTTTTAATTCCATCAATAATTAATTGTGTATACCCGTGATCATTGAAGATGCTTGATTTTCTTTAGAATCAGGATCATGCTACGCACCATGAAACTAATATTGACTCCCCAACAGAAACTACAACTCGAAGAGATGCACGATTCCACTCGTGATGGTCGAGTGCGTGACCGCATCAAAGCGGTTTTACTTGCGTCTGAAGGTTGGAGTCAGACGATGATTTCTCAAGCTCTTCGTATTCACGAATCGACTGTTGCACGTCACCTCAGTGACTACGTGCTTTCTGAAAAACTGAAGC
>NZ_JAHGAH010000193.1:0-14023 GCF_030248475.1 Vibrio sp. D173a | reverse complement strand
GGGATGGAGCAGCTTGGTAGCTCGTCGGGCTCATAACCCGAAGGTCGTCGGTTCAAATCCGGCTCCCGCAACCAATTCACATCGCTCTTTTCATAATGCTGCGAAGCATGAACCCCTGAAAAATAATATTTTAATCCGCATCAGTCGATGTCGGACGATTTCGTTTGTGTTTTAAACATGAGACGACTTGTCTGAGCAGCGAATATTCTGGTATTCGGAGTGCTTTCTGCTTATTAATTAACAGAGTTATCCACATGTCTTGTTCTGTGGATAAGTTGGTTGATAAAGTGTTTTCAGCTTGGATTTTATGGGCTAGAAAGAAAGATCTTTTCTTTATGCAAAAGCCATGAAAGTTTTTCTTTATTGCATAAGTGTATGTTTTTTAGAGGAAAACTTTGTTTTATTGCGGATCGGGTGCGTTAAATCAGGATCATTATTTTGTGTTTTTTTGATCCTAATCATTTCTTCAGGTTGTGTTTAACTTTTTTCTCTTCCCTGAAATCTTGCAATTCTCTAATTTTTTTCCACATTACAGAATTGAGAACAAGGTCATAAATTGATCATGTAAAAAGAGTTTTCAATCTCTTGCATATGAGCTACGCGTTATGCGTCTCTCGGAAGGCCTTTTTCGACGATTCTAATTAAACGCTTCTTCTTCGTCTCGATAGAGTCTGATTCAGCGGTAGGAATTTGGCTGAGTTGTTGTCCTAGAGCCCAATTAATATGTTCATCCAGTAACTCACTTTCACCACGACGGGCCTCTAGAGCGTCAATCGTTCTTTGGCTGTATTCTGTATTACCAAGTGCGACAGAAATATTACGCAGCCATTGCAAGTGTCCAATGCGACGAATCGCAGAACCTTCCATTTGTTTTAGGAAAGTTGGTTCATCCCAATTAAACATGGTGACGAGATCTGGGTCTTCAAAACTGTCGCGGCGATGGAAGTCTTCTTGCTCGGTTATGTCTGCGTATCGATTCCAAGGGCAAACGAGTTGGCAGTCATCACACCCGTAGATGCGATTTCCCATTGGCTTGCGGAACTCTTCAGGAATAACACCATCAAATTCGATAGTGAGATACGAGATACATCGTCTAGCATCCACGACTTTTTCATCGACGATTGCTTGTGTCGGACATGATGTGATGCACGCTTTACACTTGTCACATTGGTCAACACTTGGTTCGTCTACTGGTAATGGTAAGTCGATAAGTAACTCGCCAAGGAAAAACCAAGAGCCACAGTCCTTATCCAAGATGAGAGAGTGCTTGCCCGTCCAGCCTAACCCGGCTTTTTGAGCCAGTGGGCGTTCAAGGATAGGGGCTGAGTCGACAAAGGGGCGATAGCCATATTGGCCGACTTCTTGCTCAATAAGTTTGCCAAGCTTATTAAGCTGCTTTCTCACCAACTTGTGATAATCACGGCCAAGTGCATAGCGACTGATGTATGCGTAGTTCTTATTTGCCAAATTGGAAGCAAACTTGGCTTCTGGTGGTAGGTAATCCATGCGCACGCTGATGACGCGTACTGTTCCCGGCAGAAGTTCATTTGGCCTGGCGCGCATCATGCCGTGACGAGCCATCCAGTCCATAGAGCCATGATAGCCAGCATCAAGCCACTTTTGCAGAGCGGCCTCATGTTCACTAAGATCAACATCGCAGATACCGACTTTCTGGAAGCCGAGCTCTTTACCCCAAACTTTGATTTGTTGAGCGAGTTGTTCGTAGTTCATGTTTTATCACCGAGATAAAAGGGGGCGGATCTTACCGGATCTTATGAATGGGCGCCACCAGAAAGTCTAGACAGAAAGTCGAGAAATAGGTTTTGAAACCAAGTCATCAAAAGTTGACGTAGGCATGAGTAATTTTGCTTATGCACTCAATAGAATCAGGTAATTAGGTTTTGTCTTTTTTGGTCATTTTTTCGCATATATGACATTTGAGAGCTTGTCTCTCAAAACCAACACAGTTTACTATTCCTGTTCTTTTGATTTTTATATAGTCAACGATCGTTAGTTAGAGAAACATCAATGAGCACGAAACAATTTAATCTTAAAGATGAGCATGAAACGGTAGCACTGGGCACCGCATTGGCTCAGCTTTGTTCTCAACAAACCACCATTTATTTGCATGGCGATCTGGGTGCAGGTAAAACAACCTTCAGTCGTGGTTTTGTCCGTGCTCTTGGTCATCAAGGAAATGTAAAAAGCCCGACCTATACTTTGGTTGAACCTTATCAATTGGATAAGTGGCAAGTTTACCATTTTGATCTTTACCGACTGGCTGATCCGGAAGAATTAGAATTCATGGGGATTCGCGATTACTTCACGGATGATGCGATTTGTTTGGTGGAATGGCCAGAAAAAGGGCAAGGAATGCTGCCACAGCCGGATCTTGATGTGGATATTCGCTACCAGGGCGAGCAGCGCGTAGCCGAATTAACGGCGAACAATAAATATGGTGTGCAGTTACTCAGTCGATTGGAGCTATGTTGAGTCTTTCAAAATTTAGAGTAGTGGCGGCATTTGTCGCCACTTTTCTCCTTATCATCCCCAATTTAGCATTTGCTAACGTCGTAAAAAGTTTCCGAGTTTGGCCTTCACCTGATGAGACTCGTGTCGTCATCGACCTGAATGCGGAAGCTGACTATTCCTATTTCTCTTTATCTAGCCCGGATCGCTTAGTGGTGGATCTCAAAAACACCTCTATGCAAGCTAAGTTACCTGTTACGGTAACCGACAGTCCTGTGTTAAAGCGCGTTCGTAAGAGTTCGCCGCCGAACAAAGGCACATTCCGTTTGGTGTTCGAGCTGAAGAAGAATGTGAAAGCGGAGCTATTCACGCTTAAACCAACACCTGCTGGACAATATGGCCACCGTTTAGTGATCGATTTGCCGCATGGTGCAAAGAAATCCACACCAGCAACCAGTGCGACTAAACCGAGTAAGCCTACGACACCGAGCAAAGACATGAGCACGGTGCAACGTGCACAAGAAATTCTTATTGTGATTGACCCAGGCCACGGTGGCGAAGACCCAGGCTCGATTGGACCATCACGCCGTAAATACGAAAAAGACGCGGTACTGAGCATTTCTCGCAAGCTTTCTGCTCAATTAAATGCAGTACCGGGGATCAAAACACGAATGACGCGCAGCGGTGACTACTTTGTTAACCTTAACCGACGCGTTGCAATTGCTCGTGAGAACAATGCACACTTATTGATTTCAATCCACGCTGATGCGTTTACTTCACCAAAGCCGCGCGGTGGTTCGGTGTTCGTGTTGAACACGCGTCGTGCAAACACTGAAATTTCACGTTGGGTCGAAAACCACGAGAGACAATCTGAATTGCTCGGCGGATCGGGTACGGCGTTTGTGAGTAATTCAAATGACCGCAACGTCAACCAAACCTTATTAGATCTTCAGTTCAGCCATTCGCAGAAGGAAGGCTATAAATTAGCGACAAACATTCTAGGTGAGATGGGCAAAGTGGCTCGTCTACACAACTCGAAACCAATCAATACCAGCTTGGCAGTTTTGCGCTCTCCGCAGATTCCGTCTGTGTTGGTTGAAACGGGCTTTATCTCAAACCCAACGGAAGAGAAGCTGCTGTTCCAGCGCTCTCACCAAGACAAGTTAGCGCGAGCGATCACTAAAGCGGTAGTGCAATACCTGAAAGATAACCCGCCAGAAGGTACGGTGTTCTCGTCTTCTTCTAAGCCTTCGGTTCACACAGTGAAGCGTGGTGAGTCGTTGTCTGTGATTGCTCAGAAATACGGTACGTCGACCAAAGCAATCATGAGCGCGAACAAGCTTAAATCAAGCGGTTTGGCGGTTGGTCAGAAGTTGAAAATTCCTGGTACTGGCGCTGCTTCTGTTTCTGTACCGAATACCCCAAATACCGTTGAGACCGAGACGATCACACATACTGTTAAGTCTGGTGAGTTCCTCGGTAAGATCGCTAGCCATTACAAGGTGAAGATTGCGGATATTCGTCGCGAGAACAATCTGAAATCAGACACAGTTTGGGTTGGTCAGGAATTGAAGATCACGGTCGCAGTGAAGGACAAACCAATCCGCAAGCACAAGGTTGCTCGTGGTGAATACCTAGGTAAGATTGCATCGAAATACGGCGTGAGTGTTTCCAGCATCCGCAAAGCGAATAACCTGCGTTCTGATGAACTCGCCGTGGGACAGGTGCTGATCATTCCAAATAAATAAGTGAGCTTATAACTCATCATGACCATTAAGATTTTGCCTGCTCGGCTGGCAAACCAAATCGCGGCAGGGGAAGTGGTTGAAAGGCCCGCCTCTGTCGTGAAAGAACTGGTAGAAAACAGTCTCGACTCTGGTGCCACTCGAATTGATATTGATATCGAGAAAGGGGGCGCCAAGCTGATTCGCGTGCGCGATAACGGCAAAGGGATTGTGAAAGATGAGTTAGGTCTGGCGTTGAGTCGTCATGCCACCTCTAAGATCCACACATTGGACGATCTTGAAGCCATCATGAGTTTGGGTTTCCGTGGTGAGGCGCTAGCGAGTATCAGTTCGGTATCGCGCTTGACCATGACTTCTCGCCCGGCAGCGCAAGAGCAAGCGTGGAGTGCCTACTCGGAAGGGCGTGACATGAAGGTTAAACTCCAGCCGACGGCACACCCAATTGGTACGTCGGTTGAAGTGCTCGATTTGTTTTTTAACACTCCCGCTCGCCGTAAATTCCTCCGTACCGAGAAAACTGAATTTGCTCATATCGATGAATTATTGAAGCGCATTGCATTGAGCCGCTTTGATGTCACTATCAACGTGCGTCATAACGGCAAAATGATTCGCCAATACCGTGCGGCAAAGAATCAGCTTCAGACCGAAAAGCGTATTGCTGCAGTATGTGGTAATGCCTTTGTGCGTAATATGCTACGTATCGAATTGGAGCATCAAGGTCTTAAGCTGCATGGCTGGATTACCACGCCAGAAGGGGCGAGACAGCAGAGTGACTTACAATACTGCTACGTGAATGGTCGCATGATGCGTGACAAGTTGATCAACCACGCGATTCGCCAAAGTTACGAAACCAGCTTAAAGCCGGATCAATTCGCCGCGTATGTATTGTTTATTGAGCTCGACCCGCACCAGGTGGACGTTAACGTGCACCCTGCTAAGCATGAAGTGCGTTTCCATCAAGCCCGCTTAGTGCATGACTTTATCTATCAAGCTTTGGCAGACGCGCTTGCGCAAAGCTCAGTGATAGATAAACCACACGTAAACGAATCTGCATTCCACCATGCAGATCCTGCCCAGCCGATAGAACCATTTGAGGCGATGATGTCTGCTCCTGAAGCAGCAAGTTTGCCGGAGCCAGTAAGTAAACCGGAGCAGGCCAGTTCATCTGTGCCAGAACGTGTATATCAAGCGATTGATAACACTCCGGCTTATCCAGGGCGTTCAGACTATGAATCGAAACCTCGCGATAGGGCGTCAAGTGATGCTTCTGTGCGAGAAGCACGTCCGGCAGATTCTTTCAGACGAACAGATTGGGTTGAATCAAAACCTGCGCCTAAACCAAGTTCTAACAGAGAGCAACGTCATGCTGAGTCTGCGCCAAGTAAACAAGAAGTGCGCGCTTATCATGAATTGCTTCAAACGCCAGATTTTGAGCCTCAAAAAGAAGCTCCAAAAGCGTCAGTTAGCATATCGGCAGAAGCTGCTTTACCGCCAGTTACAGCATTAAGTAAAGCGCTGGCTGTGGTGGACGAGCAGTTTGTCTTGATGAGCAGCGATAGTGGTGCAGCTTTGGTCGCGTTGCCAAGAGCGGAATTTTATCGGACCAAAGGTCAGCTCACACCAAGTGACGGATCGTTAAAAGCTCAGCCACTGTTGGTTCCATTATCCGTTAAGTTAGAGCCAGAATTAGTTGAGCTTGCGCGCGATTATCAGCAAGATTTTGCGCAGTTGGGCATTCAACTGAAAGCTCGAAATGACAAAGCTTTAATGGTCATGGGCGTACCATCACCACTGCGTCAACAAAACTTACAAAATTTGATACCAGATCTGTTATCTTACGCGCAAACTCGCGTGAGAGGAGAGGTGGCAACGGTTCAGCTGCTATCAGAGCTGATAGATTGGCTTGCTTTGCAGGTCACTACTGTTAAGAGCCACTATACTCTTTCCGAAGCCATTCAAATTATTGCGGAACTTGAACAGCTAAGACATGGTCAATTGCCATTAGAAGATACAAAATTTGTGTCTGCTGTTGATTTCTCTGCCACGATTGCCAAATTAAGACCATGACAGACAAACTACCTTTGGCGCTATTTCTAATGGGGCCAACCGCATCAGGTAAAACAGAGCTAGCGATTCGACTTCGCCAGAGATACCCAGTTGAGATCATCAGCGTGGACTCGGCGTTAATCTACAAAGACATGAATATCGGCACGGCAAAGCCAGATGAGCGCGAGCTTAGCTTAGCGCCACATCGTCTTATCGATATTCTTGATCCAAGTGAATCATACTCTGCGGCGGACTTCCGTCGTGATGCACTACAGGCAATGGATGACATTGTTGCAGAAGGAAAAATTCCGCTACTAGTTGGCGGAACCATGTTGTATTACAAAGCCTTACTTGAAGGCTTATCACCACTTCCTGCTGCAAATCCTGAAATTCGTCAGCAAATTGAGCAAGAGGCATTGACTAAAGGTTGGTCGGTGTTGCACGATGAGCTGAAAGAGATTGATCCTGTGTCAGCTGCGAGAATCCATCCTAATGATCCTCAACGTTTATCTAGGGCATTGGAAGTATTCCGCATTTCAGGTAAAACTCTTACTGAGTTGACTCAAACAAAAGGCGACAGCTTGCCTTACCGAGTCAAACAGTTTGCAATAGCTCCCAAGGACAGGGCAGAACTTCACCGTCGAATTGAACTACGTTTCGATAAGATGATGGAAGCGGGTTTTGAAGAGGAAATGAAAGCGTTGTATGCGCGCAAAGATCTTCACCCTGATCTTCCTTCTATCCGTTGCGTCGGCTACAGACAGATGTGGGAGTACTTAGATGGGGACTGCACACGCGACGAAGCCGTTTTTCGTGGCATATGTGCAACTCGTCAATTGGCCAAGCGTCAAATCACCTGGTTACGCAGCTGGAATGATTTAACTTGGTTGGATAGCGATAACATTGAACAGGCACTTGAAACCATGTCAGAAGCAATAGCATCTGATTGAGATAGCTGTGTATAATGTGATCGTTTTTGCGTGAACGCACTCTCAAAGGATCTGTTATTGGCGGTTTTTATACTATGCTGCTAATTACTTAGAGTGCATTTTTGATTCGTTTAGCTCAGATGCAAAAAGCAGTACCTTTTGCATTGCACCACTAGCTAAATAATTACAACTACAAATTAAATAAGGAAAATAAAATGGCTAAGGGGCAATCTCTACAAGACCCATTCCTAAATGCGCTACGTCGTGAGCGTATCCCGGTATCTATCTACCTTGTGAACGGTATCAAACTGCAAGGTCAGATCGAATCTTTCGATCAGTTCGTGATCCTATTGAAGAACACTGTTAACCAAATGGTGTACAAGCACGCAATCTCTACCGTTGTTCCGGCTCGTCCAGTGAGCCACCACAGTGGTGATCGTCCTCAAGGTGACCGTCCACAAGAGAAATCTGAAGATTAATTCTTCATTTAGTATTGCTAAAATAAGGAGTTGATTGCTTGTTTGACCGTTATGAATCCGGTGAGCGAGCCGTACTTGTTCATATCAACTTCACGCAAGAAGGTGAATGGGAAGACTTGGCTGAATTCGAAATGCTGGTATCTTCCGCTGGGGTAGAGGCGCTGCAAGTTGTGACTGGCAGTCGTCAATCCCCACACCCGAAATACTATGTCGGAGAGGGTAAGGCGCAAGAAATTGCTACTGCGGTACAATTAACTGGTGCTGAAATTGTGATTTTTAATCACTCCCTCTCTCCTGCCCAAGAACGTAACCTCGAAGCACTGTGCAAATGTCGAGTCCTCGACCGCACCGGTCTCATCCTCGATATCTTTGCTCAACGAGCACGAACACACGAAGGTAAGCTGCAAGTCGAGCTAGCCCAACTTCGTCATATTTCTACTCGTTTAATTCGCGGTTGGACGCACCTTGAAAGGCAGAAAGGCGGCATCGGTCTACGTGGGCCAGGTGAAACCCAGTTAGAAACCGACCGTCGTTTATTGCGTGACAGAATTAAAGCTATCCTTCGTCGTCTTGAAAAAGTCGCGAAGCAGCGTGAACAAGGGCGTCGTGCCCGAAACCGAGCTGAAATCCCAACGGTTTCTCTCGTGGGCTACACCAACGCGGGTAAGTCTACACTCTTCAACCGTATTACAGAAGCTGGCGTTTACGCGGCAGATCAACTGTTTGCTACTCTTGACCCAACTTTACGTAAGATAGAGTTAGCAGATGTAGGGCCTGCAATACTTGCAGATACCGTTGGTTTTATCCGACACCTACCTCACGATTTGGTTGCAGCCTTCAAAGCGACCTTGCAGGAAACGCAAGAAGCTGACATTTTGTTACATGTTGTTGATGCCAGTGACGAGCGTTTTCGTGAGAATATTCAAGCTGTTCATGAAGTCTTAGAAGAGATCGACGCACATGAAGTGCCGACACTCGTAGTAATGAACAAGATTGACAATCTAGAAGAACAGAAACCACGTATAGAACGTGATGAGGAAGGCGTGCCTCGTACGGTCTGGGTTTCCGCGATGGACGGATTAGGCATTGATCTTCTGTTTGACGCGCTGACCGAGCGTTTAGCGTCGCAAATGGTTGAGCATCAGTTGCGAATTCCTCCACAGTATCAAGGACGATTCCGTAGTACATTCTTCCAAATGAAGTGTATTCAACGTGAGGAATATGATCAGGAAGGTAACTTGTTGATCAATATTCGAATGCAACAGGTAGATTGGTCTAGACTTGAAAAAAGAGAAGGGGCAGTTTTAGTCGACTTTATAGTCACTTAAAGGACTGCTACAGTATAACGTCATATCAAATGATGGAGCTTTCTAATGGCGTGGAATGAGCCTGGAAATAACAACGGCAACAATGGCCGCGATAATGACCCTTGGGGTAATAATAATCGTGGTGGCCAGCGTCCTGGTGGCCGAGATCAAGGTCCGCCAGATTTAGATGAAGTGTTCAGCAAACTGAGTCAAAAGCTGGGGGGCAAATTTGGTAAAAAAGGCGGCGGCGGTGGTTCACCTATCGGCGGTGGCGGTAGTGCGATTGGCTTTGGTGTCATTGCAGTTATCGCGATTGCGGTGTGGTTCTTCGCTGGCTTTTACACCATCGGTGAAGCAGAGCGCGGTGTCGTGCTGCGTTTAGGTAAATACGACCGTATCGTGGACCCAGGTCTGAACTGGCGTCCTCGTTTTATCGACGAATACGAAGCGGTTAACGTGCAAGCGATTCGTTCGCTACGTGCATCAGGTCTAATGCTGACTAAAGATGAAAACGTAGTAACGGTAGCGATGGACGTTCAATATCGTGTTGCTGACCCATACAAATATCTATATCGCGTAACCAATGCGGATGACAGCTTGCGTCAAGCAACGGATTCTGCGTTACGTGCGGTAATTGGTGACTCACTGATGGATAGCATCCTAACAAGTGGTCGTCAGCAAATCCGTCAAACGACACAAGAAACGCTGAACCAAATCATCGATAGCTACGATATGGGCATCGTGATTGTTGACGTGAACTTTCAGTCTGCGCGTCCGCCAGAGCAAGTGAAAGATGCGTTTGATGATGCAATCGCAGCACGTGAGGATGAAGAGCGTTTCATCCGTGAAGCAGAAGCTTACAAGAACGAAATCTTGCCTAAAGCAACTGGTCGTGCAGAGCGTTTGAAGAAAGAAGCGCAAGGTTACAACGAGCGTGTAACTAACGAAGCACTTGGTCAAGTAGCTCAGTTTGAAAAACTACTACCTGAATACCAAGCGGCACCGGGTGTAACTCGTGACCGTCTGTACCTAGACACTATGGAAGAGGTTTACTCAAGCACATCGAAAGTGCTGATTGACTCTGAATCTAGCGGCAACCTTCTTTACCTTCCAATTGATAAATTGGCTGGTAAAGATGGTCAAACAGACACTAAACGTAAATCGAAATCGACTTCAACGTACGATCATATCCAATTGGAATCTGAGCGTTCGCAAGAAGACACTTCGAACACGCAGTCTCGTTCAACTGGTACACGTCAAGGGAGATACTAAGAATGCGTAAGTTAATGATCCCTGTACTGGTCATCGCACTGGCATTAATGCTGATGTCACTGTTTGTGATTCCTGAAGGTGAACGCGGTATTGTGGTTCGATTCGGTCGTGTCTTAAAAGACAATAACGACATCACTCGAATTTACGAGCCGGGTTTGCATTTTAAAATGCCGCTGTTCGATCGTGTTAAAAAACTGGACGCACGTATCCAAACAATGGATGGCCGTGCTGACCGTTTCGTAACGTCTGAGAAAAAAGACGTAATCATCGATACCTACGCGAAGTGGCGTATTGAAGATTTCGGTCGTTACTATCTAGCGACTGGTGGCGGTAACACGCTGACAGCTGAAGCACTTTTAGAGCGTAAAGTAACTGACGTTTTACGTTCAGAAATTGGTTCGCGTGAAATCAAGCAGATTATTTCAGGGCCACGTAAGAAGAGCCAAGATTTGGTCGGCGAAGTTGAAGGTGAACTAACGACTGAAGCCGCTCTTAAAGCTCTCGAAATTGATGGTGAACGTGATGTGATTATGTCTGAAGTTCTCAGCGATACGCGAGAAAGTGCGATGAAAGACCTTGGTGTTAGGGTTGTTGATTTTCGTATTAAGAAAATCAACCTACCTGATGAAATCAGTGAGTCGATTTACCGTCGTATGCGTGCAGAACGTGAGTCAGTAGCGCGTAAGTTCCGCTCTCAAGGTCGTGAGAAAGCAGAAGTCATCCGTGCACAAGCTGAGCTTGAAGTGGCAACGATTCTTGCAGAAGCAGACAAAACAGCTCGTGTAACACGAGGTGCAGCAGATGCAGAAGCGGCGAAGATCTACGCAGATGCGTACAATAAAGATCCTGAGTTCTTCAGCTTCCTACGCTCTCTAAAGGCTTACGAGAAATCGTTCAGCTCTAAGAGTGACATCCTTGTTCTGGATCCGAAGAGTGAATTCTTCCAATACATGAA
The DNA here is from genome assembly GCF_030248475.1 of Vibrio sp. D173a. Taxonomy (NCBI): domain Bacteria; kingdom Pseudomonadati; phylum Pseudomonadota; class Gammaproteobacteria; order Vibrionales; family Vibrionaceae; genus Vibrio; species Vibrio sp. D173a. Next base: position 2,821 of record NZ_JAHGAH010000193.1, on the reverse strand, counting down.
CAATGCGAAAGGCGCAGAAGCGAAATAAGCTCAGCGTTCAAGCAAATTGAAAAGGCTCCGTGATGGAGCCTTTTTTGTATCTCTATTTTGCACCTATCGGTGTGTGCTAAACAGACTTGAGATAGGATTCAGAAGTGCGATTAACTCATCATGATAGCGATGACAGCACCGGCCACTACTAAGCAGCCACCAATGCGACGTAAATGGTTATCAGGTTGTTCACTCAACTGAGCCACCATGTTACGCCAGCCATTTGGGGCGACCAACGGCCCAATACCTTCAACAATCAATACTAGCCCTATCGCTAGCCAAATAGACTCAGACATCATGATTCCTAGTTGAGTTATGAAAAGTAAATATTATCAGTGATGTAGTGATTTCGAAATGAACAAGGTTGGCGAGTTTGCATTCTAGTATCAACTCTGTGAACAAAAAATGACTGCAAGAAGAGTGATTCGGTGCTAGAATCCATTTTTAACTAGCAATCAGACTTGGAAAGATGGGAAATAACGTAGTCGTCCTAGGCACCCAATGGGGTGACGAAGGTAAAGGTAAAATTGTAGACCTTTTAACTGAAGATGCAAAATACGTGGTACGCTACCAAGGCGGTCACAATGCAGGTCACACACTTGTAATTGACGGTGAAAAAACCGTTCTTCACTTAATTCCATCAGGTATCCTTCGCGATAACGTAAAATGTGTTATCGGTAATGGCGTTGTACTATCGCCTGAAGCACTTCTGAAAGAAATGAAGCCTCTTGAAGAGCGCGGTATCCCAGTACGTGAGCGTCTTTTCGTTTCTGAAGCTTGTCCTCTAATTCTTCCGTACCATATCGCTATCGACAACGCGCGTGAAATCGCTCGTGGCGCGAAAGCTATTGGTACAACGGGTCGTGGTATCGGTCCAGCATACGAAGATAAAGTTGCTCGTCGCGGTCTACGCGTTGGTGACCTTTTCGATAAAGAAATGTTCGCTGAGAAACTGAAAGAAGTAATGGAATTCCATAACTTCCAACTAGAGCACTTCTACAAAGCTGACACAGTAAGCTACGATGAAGTTCTTGAGCAGTGCATGGGTTACGCAGATCTACTAACTTCAATGGTTATGGACGTAACTGACGAACTAGACGCAGCACGTAAGCGCGGCGACAAGATCATGTTCGAAGGTGCTCAAGGTACGCTACTAGATATCGACCACGGTACTTACCCGTACGTAACTTCTTCTAACACGACTGCTGGTGGTGTTGCTGCAGGTTCTGGTTTTGGTCCTCGTCACATCGGTTACATCCTTGGTATCACTAAGGCGTACTGTACTCGCGTTGGTTCAGGTCCATTCCCTACAGAACTATACGACGGTCTAGATAAGCAAGATCCAGTTGGTAAACACCTAGGTGATGTTGGCCACGAGTTTGGTGCAACGACTGGTCGTCTACGTCGTACAGGTTGGTTTGATGCAGTAGCAATGCGTCGTGCAATCCAAATCAACTCTCTAACGGGTATGTGTCTAACTAAACTAGACGTTCTTGATGGTCTTAAAGAGATCAAGATCTGTACTGGTTACAAGATGAAAGATGGCGCTATCCTAGAAGTTTCTCCAATGGCTGCTGAGTCATTCGAAGAGGCAACGCCAATCTACGAAACAATGCCTGGTTGGTCTGAGACAACATTTGGTGCTAAATCAATCGATGCGCTTCCACAAGCTGCTCTTGATTACATCAAACGTATCGAAGAACTAACAGGTGTTCCAGTAGACATCATTTCTACAGGTCCTGACCGTAACGAAACAATCATCAAGGTTCACCCATACGGTGCTTAATTCCTGATTGTTCAGACAGTTGTAAAAGCCAGCGTTTATCGCTGGCTTTTTTGTATCTGTGAGTTAGGTTCATTACTGAAAAATGCGACTCACTGTGGCAAATATTTGCCGTTAAGCTTAAGTAGGAGGCAAAAATTGCCTAAAGCTTAACTGACCTTTGCCGATAAGGTTATTAAGCAGAGGAGATCCTTGGCTAATCTTTGGTTTCTTAGATACCTTAAAGAGTACATTTATGAAGTTACGAACAGTGGCTGCTTCACTGTTATTGATGCTGAGTGCGACATCGGCTAAGGCAAATGTTGCCGATGTAGGGGCGCCTGTCCCCATCTACACCGAAGCAGAGCTTATAAAGCTTATTGAGCAGAATAAGCACCTAGAGCGCGTGCGCGCTGATAACTGCCAGTTGGTAGAAGATATCGTGGCACGTGCGACGCGCATTAACTTGCCGTCTTATGAATTCCTTTATGGCGATATGTTGGCGTGGGGCGTGTGTGTAGAACAAGATGTAGAACTCGGTCTTTACTACATGGAAAACGCAGCTCACCAAGGTTTGCCAGCTGCACTAGAGCAGCTAGGTCGCTATTACTCTCGCGGTACTTTAGTCCAACAAGATAAAGAACGTGCAATCCCATACCTGCGAGAAGCGGCGGCAATGGGCAATCTAAATGCGCGTATTCATCTTGCTGAGCTACTGTTGCGTGATTATGGCAGTCCGCTCGACTACGAAGATGCTTACCGTTGGCTGTACAACTCGGTGACTGCCGACCAAAGAAAACACAAGCGTATTGCGATGCTGAGAAACGGTCTTGAGCAACGCATGCCGCAAAACATTATTGCGCGTGCTAAGCGCCGCGACACCTTCTGGTAGATGTACTCTTAAAATACCAGTAACTTCATAAAGCTCTGCCAATACATACAACAAAGCCCACATTATGTGGGCTTTGTTGTTTTTCCCGAAGCGTAATCGTGAGTGATTAAACGACTTTGTGTGTAAGCGCTCCATAA
>NZ_JAHGAH010000192.1:0-34457 GCF_030248475.1 Vibrio sp. D173a | reverse complement strand
TCTGGCTCTGGCTCTGCAGATGATAGTTCTTGAGCGAGCAAGTCAAGCTCTTCTTCTTGCTCAATAACTTCGACCTCTTCGCCTAGTAAAGCACTGAAGTAATCATCAAGTGCTTGTTCACTGGAAAGTACGTCGTTATTGCTCATCGAACGCTAACCTCTCCAAGTAAATCAACAGTTGCTTATAAGCAAACACGCCACGACTGCCAGAAGCAAAATGCGATGCAGGCAAATGTTTCAAGCTCGCATCGCGGAATTTGGTGTCAATAGGCACAGCCGAAGTCCACACCTGATTCGGGTAGTCTTTCTTAAGCTGAGTCAGTGTCTGCAACGAGGCTTTGGTGCGCTTATCGTACATAGTCGGAACGATAGTCACTTTGAAGCCACCCGGACGAGACTTTTGCATGATAGTCAGGGTGCGAATCATGCGCTCCAGACCTTTCATTGCAAGAAATTCGGTTTGAACCGGAATCAAAATGCGGTCACTGGCTGCTAATGCGTTAACCATCATCACACCTAGAATCGGCGGACAATCAATCAAAACATAATCGTAGTCTTGAGCGACAGCTTGTAATGCGCGCTTCAAGATCAAACCCATTCCACTGCGGTTGCCCATTACGCGATCTAGCGTAGCAAGCGACATGTGCGCGGGAATGATGTCCATCCCTTCAAGCTCGGTTTCTAAGATCAACGGTTTCACCGTCTCACGTGAAAACGTCTTGAGTTGGAAAAGATCGAACAAGCTTGATGTTACTGCATCCGGATCATAACCAAGATAAGTCGTCAGCGACGCGTGCGGATCGGTATCCACCATCAAAACACGATGACCTTTTTGGCTAAGTAGACCGGCCAATGTCACGGTTGATGTGGTTTTCCCTACCCCACCTTTTTGGTTAGCTACACTCCAAACGATCATGATCTTTCCTACGCTAAGCCCACTTCCACCAGCATGCGCTCTGCAATGCGTTCAAGTGGTAAATCTTCAATAGAGATGCCCGCTTTCGCAACCGCTTGTGGCATGCCATAAACGACGCAACTTTCTTCGTCTTGAGCCCAAATGGTGGAACCGGCTGATTTCAGCATGCGTGCACCTTCACGACCATCAGCGCCCATGCCTGTCAGTACCATTGACAACACTTTGTCGCCGTAGACTTTTGCAGCGGAACCAAAGGTTACATCGACACACGGTTTGTAGTTCATGCGATCGCCGCCATCGATAATACGAAGACGAGCAGCACCAGCACGACCGTCAACCATCATCTGTTTGCCGCCTGGGGCAAGATAAGCCACACCCGCTTGCAGCACATCACCATCTTGCGCTTCTTTCACTTGGATTTTGCATAGCGTGTTTAGACGACTTGCAAATGCCGCTGTGAATGTCGCTGGCATGTGTTGGATAAGCACGATTGGATGTGGATAGTTAACAGGTAAACGAGTCAGAATTTTTTGTAGCGCAACAGGACCGCCAGTCGACGTACCAATTGCTGTTAGCTGATACTTCTTACCTGATGCACGGAATTTCGCTGCCATCGGACGACTTGGCGCAGATGCAGTCGGCGTAGCAGTGCGAGAAGTCAAAGGACGCGCTGTTGAACTGGTCGCAGCAGCCGCTGGTCGCGCAATTGGACGACGCATAAACGCGCGCTTAGACGCAATTTGAATCACTCGCTGTTGAAGCAGTGACACCGCTTCATCACGGTTGCGAGCAATGTCTTCGAACTTTTTCGGTAAGAAATCCAGCGCACCAGCGTCTAGTGCGTCAAGCGTTGCTTTCGCCCCATCATGAGTCAGGGACGAAAACATCAGGATTGGCGTAGGAGACGCAGCCATGATTTCACGAACGGCAGTGATACCGTCCATGACTGGCATTTCAATATCCATAGTGATGACGTCAGGTTTGAGAGTTTTGGCTTTCTCAACCGCTTCTCTGCCGTTAACCGCAACGTCAATCACTTCTAGGCGCGATTCTGAGTTGATGATTTCGCTTACGCGACGACGGAAAAAACTCGAATCATCAACGACTAGTACTTTAATCGCCATCTTATTCCTTTTATCGACTCCAGCTTCGCTTAGATGCGCGAAGCTGCAGCGTATTGCTTAAGTAGGTCTGGCACATCAAGAATCAATGCGATGTGGCCATCACTGGTGATCGTCGCACCTGCCATTCCTGGCGTGCCTTGCAATAGATTGTCTAGTGGCTTGATCACCACTTCTTCCTGGCCGATCAATGTATCCACAACAAAACCAACACGTTGGCTGCCGATCTGTACGATAACAACATGACCGTGGCCTGTGCGCTCCTGGACACGAGGAGACTTAGAAGCCAACCAATTTTGTAAGTAGAACAGTGGAATAGACTTATCACGTACGATGATCGTCAACTGACCATCCACCACGTTAGTACGGCTTAGATCTAAATGGAAAATCTCGTTCACCGACGCCAATGGCAGAGCGAACGGATGACCGCCAACGCCGACCATCAGTGTTGGAAGAATTGCCAGTGTCAGTGGAACCTTGATGGTGATCTTGGTGCCCTTGCCCAGCTCTGAATCGATATCGATAGAGCCGTTTAGGGTGTTGATCGCGGTTTTAACTACGTCCATACCTACACCACGACCAGAGATATCAGAAATCTTCTCTTTACTTGAGAAGCCTGGTGCAAAGATCAGGTTGAAACATTCTTTGTCTGATAGACGCGCTGCAGCATCTTCGTCCATCATGCCGCGTTTCACTGCGATGCCACGAAGTTTGTTCGGATCCATACCGCCGCCATCGTCAACGATAGCCAGTTCGATATGATCGCCTTCTTGTGATGCCGACAGGATGACTTTACCAGTACGAGATTTACCGGCTTTCGCTCGGTCGTATGGCATTTCGATGCCGTGGTCAACCGAGTTACGCACCAAGTGGATCAATGGATCCGCTAGCGCCTCTACTAGGTTTTTATCTAGATCGGTCTCTTCACCGCGCATTTCAAGCACGATGTCTTTATTTAGGTTACGAGCCAAGTCGCGAACAACACGTGGGAAGCGGCCAAATACTTTCTTGATTGGCTGCATGCGCGTTTTCATCACTGCACCTTGAAGGTCTGCAGTCACGACGTCTAGGTTTGCTACCGCTTTCGACATTTCTTCGTCGTTGCTGTTCAAACCAAGGCTTAGTAGACGGTTACGCACCAATACAAGCTCACCAACCATGTTCATGATGGTGTCTAGCGTCGAAGTATCAACACGTACCGTTGCTTCCGCTTGTGGCTTCTTAACCGCAGGTGCTTTTGCTTCTTCTTTTACCGCAACCGGTTTTGCTTCTGGCTTAGGAGCCGGAGCAGGTGCTGGAGAAGGCGCAGCCGCTACTGGAGCTGGCTGAGGTGCAGGTGCCGGTTTTGGCGTTTCAGGTACCACATTTTCTGATGCTGGTTTGGTCGCAAAGTCTAATTCTTCGATAGATGGACCTTTACCCGCACCATGCAATTCGTCGAGCAGCTTTTCAAACTCTTCGTCAGTCATCAGATCGCCGTCAGTGGATGCTGACATTGCTGGAGCAGCTGGCTCTGGCGCTTTAGCCGGCTCTACTGGAGCAACATCTGATGCTGATGGGCTCTTACCCACACCGTGTAGCTCATCCAATAGACGTTCAAATTCATCATCAGTGATGTCGCCGCTGTCCGCTGCAGGCGCACTTGCCTGAACTGGTGCAGCTGGAGCTACTGGCGCTGGTGCAGACGCACCCGGAGCAGAACCTTTACCGTGCAGCTCGTCCAATAGCTTTTCAAATTCGTCTTGGGTGATTTCGTCAACAGAGCCAACGCTTGAAGATGCAGGAGCAGACTCAACTGGCGCAGCTGGTTGCTCGATGACAGGCTCAGGAATAACAGGCTCTGGCGTTACGACTGGCGCTTCAACGGCAGCGACCACTTCGTCTTCAGACTCTGGTTTGCATAGGCGGTGAAGCTCTTCTAGCAACGCAGGATCTGCCGCGTCTAGAGGTTCACGATCTTGTACCGCTTGGAATTGATGGTTAACCGTATCAAGCGCTTTCAACATGGTGTCCATCAGGCTTGGCGTCACTGAACGTTGACCGTTTCGCAACACGTCGAACACGTTCTCGGCACCGTGACAGGTATCCACCAGCTCCGCTAATGATAGGAAACCAGCACCGCCTTTCACTGTGTGGAAGCCGCGGAAAATCGCGTTTAGGAGATCTTTGTCTTCTGGATTGTTTTCCAGTTCAACAAGCTGCTCAGAAAGCAGCTCTAGGATTTCTCCAGCCTCAATGAGAAAGTCCTGAAGAATATCTTCGTCTAAATCGTAGCTCATACGTTACCTTTAAAATCCAAGACTGGACAACAAGTCGTCGACTTCGTCCTGCGACGAGACCGCATCTTCCCTTTGCTCAGGATTAAGAATTGGGCCTTCTGCTTCGCTTGATTGTTTTATCTTTTTATCTGACGGTTCTGGCAAAACTTGAGTCTGTTCTTCTGGTTTATTGCCAGAAAAGACGGTCAAGATCTCAACCAGGCGATCTTCCACTTCATTGACAAGCGTGATCACGCGACGAATGATTTGACCCGTTAAGTCTTGGAAGTCTTGTGCCATAAGAATTTCGGTCAGCTGACCGCGCAATTCAGTGCTATCACCTTCGACCTGAACCAACAGCTCATCAATACGATGGCAAAGCGCTTTAAAATCGCTTAATTCAATGCGTCCGTGCATGAGTTCGTTCCACTGAGGGCGAACTTGTTGAAGGCACTCATGCAGGTTATCGGCGATAGGCAAACAGCACTCTACCGCGTCCATCGTTTTATTTGCTGCTAACTCAGTTTTATCAATCACGTATTGCAGACGGTCTCTTGCATCAGGGATTTCCGCCCTGGCAATTTCTGTCATGCGTTGATCAATATTGAAGTGCTTAAGTGAATCATGAAGGTCGCGGGTTAATGTTCCGATTTCTTTTAACATCGGATTCCCATCGCTTTCATATATCGAGGCAACAAGCGCATTCGCTTGATCTTGTTCCCCGCTTTCTAGCATCTGAACGAGTGACTTCGCCTGCTCTAGTGAGATCATCCTGAATAGACCCTTTTTTACGTTTAGTTCTTCCTTTTCGCTTTTTTAGCGTCAAACGAGCCACCCTTTAGTATTAAGTATTAGGAGTGATGACTCGGTTAACAAAGAGAAAGAAAGAGTTATAAACGTTCGAAGATTTTATCTAGTTTTTCTTTTAGCGTTGCAGCCGTAAATGGCTTAACGATGTAACCGTTAACGCCTGCTTGAGCTGCTTCGATGATCTGCTCACGCTTTGCTTCCGCTGTGATCATTAGAACAGGTAGGTGCTTAAGTTCTGCATCGGCACGGATGTGTTTCAGCAAGTCGATGCCCTGCATACCTGGCATGTTCCAGTCAGTTACAACAAAGTCGAAGTCACCTTTTTTCAGCATAGGTAATGCGGTTAAACCATCGTCCGCTTCCTGAGTGTTATTGAAACCCAAGTCACGAAGCAGGTTTTTAACAATACGGCGCATTGTTGAGAAATCATCAACAATAAGGATCTTCATGTTTTTATTCAAAATTGCCTCCACTGAATCGTAAAATCAGTGTGTTTAGTCATTTTGTGTCCACGCACTGAGCTTGGTGCGTAAACGTTGCATCGCTTGACTCAGTATTTGGCTTACGCGAGATTCGCTTACACCCAACACGTCGCCAATTTCTTTCAAATTGAGTTCTTCGTCATAATAAAGCGAAAGTACTAGCGCTTCACGCTCTGGAAGTTGTTTTATTGATTCAACCAGTGCTTTTTTGAACGATTCATCAGCAACGCCCTTAAATGGGTTGCTGTCATCAGTTTCATCAGCCGGTGAAATCACATCATCAGAGACGCCTAAATCTTCAATTCCCACCAGTTTTGAACAGTTTATGTCGGTAAGTGCACTATGATATTGGTCTAGTGTCATACCAAGATGCGCTGCTACTTCTGAGTCCGATGGGTCACGATTTAGTACACCTTCCAGCTCTGCGATCGCTTGGTTAATTTCGCGATTGTTCTTATGAACAGAACGAGGCACCCAGTCGCCTTTGCGAATGTCATCTAACATTGCACCGCGAATTCGGATACCTGCATAAGTTTCAAAGCTCGCACCTTTAGAACCATCATAATTCTGCTGAGCTTCGATAAGGCCGATCATGCCGGCCTGAATTAAATCTTCTACCTGAACACTCGGCGGTAAACGGCCTAACAGGTGATGAGCAATACGCTTAACCAACACCGAGTAACGTTCAATGAACGCCTGCTGGCTGTTAAATTTGCCATGTTGGTCATAGGTAATCGCTTTATTCACCAAAAGGGGCCTCTGTGAATTCAGTACGATTTAACAGTCTTTCGACAAAAAACTCTAGGTGTCCACTTGGTGTTTTTGGCAGTGGCCACGTCAGAGCTTTGTTTGCTAATGAGCTGATCGCTAAAGCCGCAGGAGAACGAGGGAATGCATCCACAACAATCTTCTGTCTTTTCACGGCTTGACGTACTTTGTCATCCAATGGAATACATGCTACGAGTTCAAGGCTGACATTCAAGAAGCGCTCTGTGACTAGTGTCAACTTTGCGAATAATTCTCTGCCTTCACGGTAGCTTCTGACCATATTTGCAACAACTTTGAAGCGCTGAACTTGGTGTTCTTTACTCAACAGCTTGATTAATGCGTAGGCATCTGTGATAGAAGTCGGCTCATCGCAGACAACAACCACAACATCTTGAGCTGCACGTGAAAAGCTAATCACCATGTCAGAAATGCCCGCTGCTGTATCAATCAGCAGGACGTCCATTTCTTCTTCAAGGCTACCAAATGCACGGATGAGTCCAGCATGTTGAGCGTGAGACAGCTCGGTCATGCTTTGTGTGCCAGAAGTTGCAGGGACTATCTTTATACCATAAGGGCCTTCAACAATCGCATCTTTTAGCTCACATTCACCCGCAAGGACATGCCCTAGGTTACGTTTTGAACGGATTCCGAGCATAACGTCCACATTGGCTAGACCTAGGTCAGCATCGAGAACCATCACCTTTTTGCCTTGGCGTGCCATACAGATCGCCAGACCCAGTGTTACGTTTGATTTACCCACGCCACCTTTACCGCCAGTAACAGCAATTACTTTAGTCAATGATGGTTGTGTTAAGCGACGGAGGCCGCTTGCTTGATCGTGTATCATATTCTCAGTCATAGTAGTCCGCCGCCCTAGAGTCCTTCGCTGTCACTGTTCCAAAAGTGAGGTTCGTTCTCTGTCGACTTCTCTAACAGTTCATTTGCTTTCGCAATCATGTATTTTGGTTGTGCTATCACAATGTCTTCTGGCACGCGCTGACCATTGGCAATGTAGGCCACTGGCATCGCGTTCTGAATCACCACGCTGATGAATTCACCTAAACTCAACGATTCATCAAGCTTAGTCAAAATACAGCCCGACAACGGAATGCGTCGGAAATGATCCAGTGTTTCTTGTAGAACACGACGTTGTGCGGTAGCTGGCAAAACAAGGTAGCTGTGAATCACTTCTCCGCTCTCTTGCATTAGGGTATCAAGCTGCTCAGAGAGTCTTACATCTCGTTGCCCCATCCCTGCCGTATCGACCAAAATCAGTCTTCTGTTTCGTAGCTGATATATAACATCGGCTAACTCGTTAGAATCTTTAGCAACTCTTACAGGACAACCCATAATTCTTCCGTAAATTGAGAGCTGCTCATGTGCACCTATGCGATATGTATCGGTTGTCACAAGGGCCACATTGTCGGCACCAAACTCCATCGCCGCACGCGCTGCAAGTTTTGCAACCGTGGTCGTTTTACCAACACCCGTTGGGCCCAGCAGTGCAACCACACCGCCACGCTTGAGGATGTCTTGTTTTGGAATGCTGATTTGATCCGCCACGAGAGAAAGCAGTGCCTTCCAAGCTCGCGCCGGTTTGGTATCTTCTGGAATGTAGCAAGCCATCTGGTCTGCAAGCTCAGGTGATACACCCATGCGTTCCAAACGCTTAATCAACATCGCACGCAATGGCTCACGACGCTCTACCTCTTGCCACATTAAGCCTGACACTTGATGCTCCAACAGACGACGAATCGACGTCATCTCTTCGCGCATGTTCTCCAGCTCACTTTCTGAATCTTCTCGCTCATCCGATGGACGACGACGGTCATAGCGCGTTGGATCCAACTTAGGCGTTGGGCGGTCGAATCGGTTATCTTGTGCAATCAGCTTCGCCAATGGCGAGTCTGGTTGATAGGGCGCTGGCTTCTCTTGGTTATAGCTTTCACGGTGCTTATTTTGGCGCTGCAGCAATGCCGACAAAGAGTCTTCGTTCTCTGCCACATGGTCATCGGATTCTGCTGCCCCGCCGCTGTATTGCTTGAGCATGTTGGCGAAACGTTGCGTCATCGAGCCTGATTTTTCGCTGTTTGCGTTTAGGCTAATTCTGTCTTCATCCAAACGGCGATCTTGATAACGCTCTGCTGCGGATGACGGCAATTGACGTTGTTCGCTATAACGATTTGGTTGAGCTGCGCCACGATTAGGAAGAGAGTGTGCTTGCGAAGTTGGTGCTGCGTTCGACTCACCATCGATTGCCGCTACGATCTCTACACCGCCTGCCACTTTCTTATTCGACATGATCACTGCTTCTGCACCAAGCTCTTCTTTCACTTGGAGCAGCGCCGTTCTCATGTCTTTGGCAAAGAATCGTTTAATTTTCAAACTATAAATCCATTAATGATGCGCGGGTTAGTTGCCCACGGCTTGCACAATTCTGATCTGCTTTTCGTCCGGTATTTCTTGGTAAGACAGTACTCGGAGGTTAGGTATCGTGTTCTTAACGAACTTCGCTAATGTCGAACGCAATACGCCAGATGTCAGCAGAACCGCAGGCTCGCCTTTCAGTTCTTGCTCTTGTGTCGCTTGGCTCAGGGAGGACTGAAGTCGCTCAGCCAATCCCGGTTCAATACCGGCAGATTCGCCGCCTGAAGCCTGCATGGTTTGATGCAATATTTGTTCCAGTTCAGGAATCAGGGTTATCACTGGTAGTTCAGGCTCTATCCCATTGATTTCTTGAACAATTAGACGTTTCAAACTAATGCGTACTGCGGCAGTTAAAATGTCAGGTTCTTGACTCTTACTCGAGTACTCCGCCAAGGTTTGTACGATGGTTCGAATATCACGAATTGGAATCGCTTCATTGAGCAGGTTCTGCAGGACTTTCACCACCACACCAAGCTGAAGTTGGTCAGGAACAAAGTTCTCAACCAGCTTAGGCGCACTGCGACCGAGCATTTCCAATAGGTTCTGTACTTCTTCATGACCAATCAATTGTGACGCGTTGTTAGTCAGTAGTTGGCTCAAATGGGTAGCAAGCACTGTCGATGAGTCCACCACGGTGTAACCTAATGCTTGAGCATGTTCACGCTGCTCTTCACGAATCCAAACCGCTTCTAAACCGAATGCAGGGTCCATGGTCGGTTCGCCTTCAATCATGCCGTAAACCTGACCGGGGTTAATCGCCAGCTCTTGATCTGGGCGAATCTCGGCCTCACCCACGGCAACCCCCATCAAGGTGATACGGTAGCTGTTTGGTGTGAGTTCTAGGTTGTCACGGATATGCACCGCAGGAATCAGAAAACCGAAGTCTTGAGATAGCTTTTTACGCACCCCTTTCACGCGCTCAAGCAGCTCACCACCTTGGTCACGATCCACCAACGGAATCAGACGATAGCCTACTTCTAGGCCGATGATATCGACGGGTTGTACGTCATCCCACGACAATTCGCGTTGAGAAATCGGTTCGCTGCCATCTTCTGCTTTGGCGGGTAAAGCGGGTTCTTTGGCTTTTTGTTTTTGCTTCTTGTCGAGCCAGTAAGCTGCACCACCAGCAACAACCGCTAATGATAAGAACGAGAAATGAGGCATGCCCGGTACGATACCCATCACACCGAGGATCGCTGCAGTGATCATGAGGGCTTTCGGGTTGTCGAACATCTGGAAAATCAGCTGTTCGCCCATGTCTTCATCAGTATTTTGACGCGTTACCATCATCGCAGCCGCGATAGACAATAACAGCGATGGAATTTGTGCCACCAAGCCGTCACCGATAGTCAGCAAGGTGTAGATTTGCATTGCTTCAGAGAAGCCCAAACCGTATTGCGCCATACCAATCGATAGACCGCCAATGATGTTGATGAACAGGATTAAAATACCCGCAATCGCATCACCTTTTACGAATTTAGACGCACCGTCCATTGAACCGTAGAAGTCGGCTTCTTTAGTCACTTCAAAACGGCGTAAACGCGCTTGGTCTTGGTCAATCAAACCAGCGTTCAAGTCCGCATCGATCGCCATCTGCTTACCTGGCAAGGCATCCAATGTGAAGCGAGCACTTACCTCTGAAATACGACCCGCACCTTTGGTTACAACCATGAAGTTAATGATCATCAAGATAAGGAAGACCACAAGACCGACGGCGTAGTTACCACCGATAACAACGTTACCAAAGGCTTCGATTACGTTACCGGCCGCATTGCCCCCTTCATGACCGTACAGAAGTACAACACGAGTTGAAGCAACGTTCAGCGCCAAACGTAACAACGTCGCGATAAGCAGAACGGTTGGGAACGCCGCAAAGTCGAGTGGACGACGTGTGTAAACGGTCACTAACAACACCACCATGGCTAAGGCGATGTTAAAGGTGAAGAATAAATCCAGCAGGAATGCAGGTATAGGTAGCACCACCATTGCAAGGGTGGCCAATACCATAACAGGCGCACCAATGGCGGGCATGGAACGCTGTGGAATTCTTGGTAATTTATCTGCAAATGGCAGGCTTAACTTCATACTGCGAGGTGTCTCAATCGGTCTGGAGCATCACGTAAAAGAAGCATGTGAGTACACACATGTCACTAGTATTACGCGACGGCTTTCGCCTAAAAGTTTAGGTATTGTTGTTGATTAGCACGATATAAGCAATGTGTGTACCATGATTAACGCCAAAATAATGACTGGTTGCTCAAAGAAATCACAATCCTTTGATCTAATGTGAATTTTTGTCTAATCACACCATGCAATTATTTTCATTAGTGACGATGTTCTGGTGGGATTGGTAAGTCGTAATCCTGAATCTTCGGTCGTTGCCCACCACGCTTACGGTACTGTTTAAGTTGGAACACAAACGCCAGAACTTGTGCCACGGCAGTAAATAAACCGTCTGGAATTTCCTGCTCTAACTCTGTGGTATGGTAAAGCGCACGTGCCAATGGCGGAGCTGGCACAATGGTAATGTCGTGTTCACGTGCCACTTCTCGGATCTTCATCGCCATATGGTCGGTACCTTTGGCGATCACCACTGGAGCTCGATCGGTTTTCTGCTTATAACGCAACGCAACAGAAAAGTGCTCCGGGTTGGTAATAATAACGTCGGCCTGCGGCACATCGGCCATCATTCGACGTTGAGCCGCTTCTCGCTGTAACATACGAATACGACCTTTCACTTCCGGCTTACCTTCGGTCTCTTTGTATTCGTCTTTGATCTCTTGTTTGGTCATTTTAAGCTGATCAGCGTGTTGCCAAATCTGGAACGGAATATCGATCGCCACGACGATAAGCAAGGAGCAACTGATCAGCAGGATGAAGTTGAGCAAAATATCCAAAGCGTGGAAGATATTTTGCGGGTACACATCCATGCTTAGCTGAATCAAATCCGCTTGCGAAGCTTGGATCAGATAGATCGCCATCCCCGTCACCAATGCGACTTTCAGAATTGATTTAATCAGCTCGACCCAACTCTGCATCCCGACCATGCGCTTTAAACCACTAAGCGGGTTCATCTTGGAGAGCTTTGGCATCGCCGCTTCGGCAGAAAAGCTAATACCACCGACGCCCGCTGCACCAATCATGGCGGCAACAAACAAAGTGATAAGAATAAGGAACAGTGGGAACAGCAGATCCGTCATCGCTCCAAAGGCAATATCGAATAGCTTCGCGGTATCGAAGATTTCATCACGAGTAAGATCAAACAAGCGACTCATAATTGAAAACAAAGAGCGCGCCAAAGACTCGCCAAACCACATCAAGGCGATAGCGCCCACGATCAGCACTGATGCCGATGCGAGCTCTTTAGACCGAGCAACCTGCCCCTTTTCTCTGGCTTGTTGTAACCGTCGGGGTGTGGCTTCTTCGGTGCGTTCCTGACCGTCTGACTCTGCCAATCCAGCCTCCTAGCAATCCAAGCGAATGAGGTTACAAATCTGTTCCTCACCCACAGCCCAGAACAATTCATAATGACTGTACAAACCAGCCAAGATGTACCAACAAAGTAACAAGCCCACCATCAAGGCGAAGGCAAAACCAAGCGAGAAGATGTTCAGCTGTGGTGCAGCACGTGTCATTACACCGAATGACAAGTTAATCGTCAGCAGCGCGATAATGCCCGACAACGACATACTTAGTGCTGTCTTAAACATGATGCCAAGCCAACTCGCCATTTCACGGAAGTCGACCGCATTGAGCGAACCGGACCCAATCGGCAAGGTTTTAAAACTGAACACCACCAATTGCAGCATTTTTAAATGCCCGTCGGTAGCGAGGAAGAACATGGTCGCCAAAAACATAAACAGCTGACCAAGCAAAGGCGTGTTTTGACCGTTCGCGGGGTCCACCATCGAGGCAAAGCCCAAGCTCGATTGCATACCCAAGATCTGACCAAGTAGAACAAAGGTTTGAATCATAAACTGGGTCACCATGCCCATCGCAACGCCAATAACGATTTGCTCTGCAATGGTCATAAAACCACGGAAAGAGAGCAACTCGATGTCTTGAGGCACGGCAGGAATCGCAGGTGCGACCGCAAAAGTAATCGCGAGACCAAGATAGAGACGAATTCGAGGCGAGACGAAGCGTGCCCCAGTTACCGTCATCACCATCAACATGGCAGAGATGCGGGTATAGGGCCAAAAGTAGTTTGCGATCCAGTCGAGGACGATATGGGTCGGATACTCCATACGCGCCTCTAGTAAAGCACCTGTGGTAGGCGTTCAATCAAACCAAAGAAGTATTCCATCAACATCTGTGTCATCCAGTGGCCAAACAGCATCAGTGCCAACAAAGTGACAATCAAACGGGGTAAGAAACTCAACGTTTGTTCGTTGATAGAGGTTGCCGCTTGGAAAATGGCAACGACAAGACCGATAAGCAAACTTGGGATGATAATGGCACAGACCATGATCAGCACCATCCACAGTGCGTCACGGAAAAGCTCGACAAACATTTCAGGAGTCATGTCTTACCCTCTTCTCTCTGTGCCAATCTAAAGGGCAAAACTGCCGGCGAGTGTCGACAATATCAGATTCCAACCGTCCACCAACACAAACAACATCAGCTTAAATGGCAGCGATACGATCATTGGTGAAAGCATCATCATACCCATCGCCATCAACACCGAGGCAACAACCAGGTCGATGATCAAAAACGGCAGGAACAACATGAAACCAATTTGGAACGCGGTCTTGAGCTCAGAGGTAATGAATGCCGGAATCAACACTGCCATAGAGACATCTTCTGGGTTCGTTACCTGCTCACCAGACATGTTCACAAAGGTCTCTAGGTCTTTGATTCGTGTCTGCTTAAGCATAAAGGCTTTCATTGGAACTTGCGCAGCATCGAACGCTTGGCGCGCCGTCACTTGCTCATTCAAATAAGGCTGAATCGCGTTGTCATTAATCTCATTCAGAACCGGCGACATCACGAAGAAGGTAAGAAAGAGCGCAATACCAATGATGACTTGGTTCGAAGGCGTTTGTTGCAGACCCATTGCTTGTCGCAAGATGGACATTACCACCACGATACGAGTGAATGAGGTCATCAAAATCACCATCGCTGGCAAGAAGCCAAGCATGGTCATCAACGCAAGAATTTGCAGCGTGACCGAGTAGTCTTCGCTGCCATCGGCATTGGTCGTCATGGTGAAAGCGGGAATGCCTCCACCATTGCCCACCGACATGCTGCGGCTGGAACTCGACTCGTTCTCCATTGCTTTTACTGTCACGCTGTCGCCTTCAGCCAGATTAGTAGGAAGCGCGGATTCCTCTGCTTGAGCAAACGAAAGCGAAGAAAACAGTACGCCAATCAGCAACACAAAGGTGCTGAGCATCAGGCGGATTGAGTTATCCTTTGTCATGTTTTTTTATTAGTTGGCTGAACTGGCTAGCAAAAGCACCGGAAGCCAACTCTTCCTCTTTCAATGGCGTTTCAAGTTTGGCAAGCGTTTGAATAGATTGGCTAGTGATGCCCACCAAAAACTGCTCTTCACCGACTTGGAAGACCGCAATTCGTTCTTTCGTACCAACGGGTAGCTGACTAACAATGCGCAGCCCTTTTTGCTGACCTAGTGCTGGCACTTGCATGCGTTTCAACATCCAAGCAAGCAGAAGAATCACGCCAATCACCAACACTAATGAGCCCAGCGTTGTCGCCAAATCTAAATTACTTGGCGCGGCAGCAAATGCATAAGGAGCACTTAGCGTTAAGCCAAGTGCTCCTGTGATTTGCTTCAATCGAGTTTTGATTGAACTGCTCATATTAACGTAGCTTTTTGATGCGTTCAGTTTGGCTGATCACGTCGGTAAGACGAATACCAAACTTATCGTTGACGACCACGACTTCGCCGTGTGCAATCAAAGTGCCGTTCACCAATACGTCGAGCGATTCACCCGCAAGGCGATCAAGTTCGACAACCGAACCTTGGTTCAACTGCAGCAGGTTACGGATGCTAATTTGTGAACGGCCCACTTCCATCGAAATGGTGACTGGGATGTCCATGATGGTGTCGAGCTTACGACGCTCATCATCCGTGATTGGGCTAGAGGTGTCTTTCAACTCTTCCAGTGGCGCTGCCAATACTTCATCAACATCAATTGAAGGTGCAGACGGGTCTTCGCCAAGAGCGGCTGCCCATTCGTCTGCTAGCTTTTGATCGTCACTTGGTTCCATTTTTCTGTCCTGTGTTAAACCTTACTTGCGCCCTATTTCTTCCTTCATGACCGTTTGTTTGAGGGTCAGAAGCGAGGCGATGGTATTGAGTAAGGGTTTTAATCGTCTTTATCGTCGTCGTGCTCAAGTTCAGACATGATGTCTTTGCCCAAGAACGCTAAATCGGTTTTTACAACGTGAGGGCGTTCAATCTCTTCGGAGATTTGTACCGCCATCTTATCTTCGGAGCGACCCATCTTCACGCGGTAAGTCGGTAAATCTTCGATGAACATGGTCGCGTGCTCAGGCATCTCAATCGGGATGACATCGCCTGGTTGCAGCTCCATCAAATCGCGCAGAGAAATGTCTTTCTCTAGCAAGTTCACGCGGAAGTTAACTGGGCAATCCATGATCTCTTCACGCAGTGCAGAACTCCAACGAACGTCGGTTTCCATCTTGTCAGATTGAACACCCGCATCGAGCAATTCACGGATCGGTTCCACCATTGAGTACGGCATGACCACGTGGAAATCACCACCACCGCCATCGACTTCAATGTGGAATGAGCTCACCACAATCACTTCGGTTGGGCTCACGATGTTGGCCATGCTTGGGTTTACTTCGGAGTCGAGATACTCGAACTCCACACCCATCACCGGCGACCACGCTTCTTTGTAGTCTTCGAAAACAATTTTCAGCAAAAGCTGGATAATGCGACGCTCAGTTGGGGTAAATTCACGACCTTCAATTTTGGCGTGGAAACGACCATCGCCACCAAAGAAGTTCTCTACCAGAATAAACACTAAGCGTGCTTCCATGGTGATCAGAGCCGTGCCTTTTAGTGGACGGAAGCGCACCATGTTCAAACTTGTCGGTACGTACAGCGTATTTTGGTATTCACCAAACTTCATCATCTGTACGCCGTTAATCGACACCTCAGCGGTTTTACGCAACATGTTAAACAGGCTGATTCGCATGTGTCGGGCAAAGCGCTCGTTGATAAGTTCGAGCGTCGGCATCCGACCACGGACAATCCTGTCTTGAGACGAGAAGTCGAAACTGACGGCACTCTCGTCGCCGGCATCCATGGGTTCATCAACGTCATCAACGTCGTCAACCCCGTGCAGTAGCGCATCAATCTCGTCTTGGCTTAATAGATCGGTCACGTTATACCTATTGAATTACAAAATCTGTAAACAGTACTTTTTCAATCACTGGCTTACCCACCGCAGCATTCAACGCCGCTTTGATGTCATCAGAAGCACGGTCTCGCAATTCCACACGACCAGTTGGTGAACGCAATTGCTCTACCGTCGCAGAAGCAAACGTCGATAGCAGTGAGCTTTCGATCAGTGGAGAGTGATAACGAGCTAGTTGCTCATTCTCACTGCCGCGCACCATCAGTTGGGCTTTGATTTGTACTAGTCTGTCACGACGGTCACCCGTCACGTTAAAAATAAACGGTTGTGCGATGTTCACATACGCGATTGGCGCGGCTGCCGTTTGCGCTTGTGTTTGCTCCGCTTGTGCGGCTTGCGCAGGTTCATCAGACCCCATCAAAAAGAAGGCTGCACCACCACCACCGAGCAGCAAAACCACCACTGCGATAATGATGATCAGTAACTTACTTTTTCCTTTTGGTGCATCCGCACCTTGTAGCTGTTCTTCTGCCATTACTGTCTCTTATTGTTCTGTTTTTAGGCCGCTATTTTATGCGTAAAAACTAATTCCATCACGCTTTGAAACCACATTCAAATCAAGATTCGTGTCGGCATCAAAGTTTTCATCTGACTGGCCAGAAAATCCACGACCTTGAGAGCCTTGACCGTTTTGTTCCGCATTAGCGTAACCACTCTGCTGCTGGCCACTGCTCTGTTGCTGAACCGAAGAATCTGCCAATTGCATGCCCTGCTGAGCCAACATTTCTCTTAGTCGAGGCAGCGTTTGTTCAATCAAGTCACGCGCTTGCGGGTTTGCCACCGTAAAATGAACATTGGCAAGATCGTTGTTCATTGTCATGCGGATCTGCATACGACCAAGTTCTGGCGGATCAAGACGGATATCGAGGTTCTTTAAGTTCTTCGACATCATCATTTGTACTTTCTCGGCCACTTGGTCATTGGCCAGTTCTTTGGTTAGTTGCAACGGTAACTGTGCCTGCTGCGCAGCATCGACACGCGCTTGCTGCTGAGCCGTCACGCCTTGTTGACCTGCTGCCGCTTGAATTTGTCCCGCCAAACCATGTTGTGGGTCAGGCTTATCTTGCTTATTCGTTGCACCTTTCAATGCGCCTGCAGCAAGGCCAGCATTCATCACTTTCTTACTCAGCTCTGCACTAGAAGCCGCCTGCGCTGCTGGGTTTAAATTCGCTGCCACTAGCGCTTCTGGCATTGCAGATAACGCTGCTTTGTCAGCATTTGGGGATACGGCTACCTGCCCACTCGCTTGAGCTGCAGCGTGCTTCATGTCCTGCGTGACTAGCTGATGAGCCTGTTGAGCCGCCACTGTTGAAGCGGCCACACGAGTTTGGTTATGAACGGCTTGATGCTCTGCCATCACCACTTTTACATCACTTGGCAAAGCCGCGAATTGCGCTAATTCTTGCACAGGGATATCCGCAACCATTTCACCTGTTTTTAGCCCCTCAATCACATCAAGTTCTTGCTGAGACAGTGGCTTTCCTTGAGCAAGTTTACTCTCGATAACTTGCAGCTCATCCAGTGAGATAAGCTTTACGTCCGCAACCTCGGTATTCGTTGTCTGTGCATCTGTTGGCAATACGGATTGTAGCGCTTCAGTCCCCGCTAACACCTGCGCGCCTTGTGTAACAACTTGACCGTTAACCGCCGCTTGCGTCGTAGCATTTACCATCGCTTCATTATGGGCGGCTTGAGAGCTTGGTGAATTCCAGTCAATTTGTGTAGACGCAGTACTCTGCGCCGCATTGCTTGTTTGTGCATTTGGTGAAACCTCTACCGCTGTTGCAATAGGTTTACCATTTGCATCCAATGCTACTTTTTCTGCTGCACGGATTGGTAAAACATCACCTTGCTCGACAGATTTCACCAAGGTTGATGCCGCTTGTTGATCTGAAGTAACCACATGGTCTTTGGCTTGTTGAGAGGCACCTTGGGTTTGGGCTGCCTCTGGTGGCAATGCTTTGCCGCTATCAACTAATTGCTCATTAGGCTTAAGCGTTTGGTTTGCTTGCTCTATGCGACCCAATAACTGCTGTCCCTCTCCCATTGCACTTTTTACTTGAGAATCGGAGGCTTGATCAGCGACATCAGCTTTACTCACTTTCGTTTCACTTGGGCTTGTGTCGTCTGATGAATTTGATGCCTTAACATTGCTAGAAGAAGTGGCATTTTCTGAGGATTCAACAGAACTATTCGTCGCTTGTTTCCCTTCCCCTTGAGCAAGCAACTCATCGGTTGATTCTGTCGAGGTCGCATTGCCTGCATCTTGCGCGACTTTTTCTTGGCTCTCACCTTGTGAGTTCTGGGATACCACCTTCCCAGCCTCCTCCGAGGTTTCTACAGCAGCGTCTGGTGCATCAGATTTCGCAACTGCTTTTTCGTTTTTTTGTGAATCAGTAAATACCCCAGCTAAGGTTTCAAAAAAACCTTTTCTTTCAGGGTTTTCTGCATCAACTTTATTTGAAGAATCGGAAACCGACGCCTTATTGGTTGCAGAAACATTGGATAAATTCACATTCATATAGAAACTCTCGTCATCGGCAGCGTTGAGCAAGTCGCTGTCGGATTGCACATGGGCGGCAAACTTAGGTCACAAGACCCGATACTGACGGACAAATTGCAAAAATCACGCCAACGCTCAGCGTGGATTTTCTGACGGTACGAATCAGGGATACTGATGGAACAAAGATCAAACTTGCAGCAGACACAAAGGCCTTTGCAATTTGACTGGCCGTTCGTTAGAGAGTAAACAGAAGCCTTGCTCAATCAATAAGGAATCGCTTTGAAAGTCACAGAACTCCGCCAATATAAAATTAAAACTGGCAAAACTGAACAATGGTTAACGTGGATGAAAGACGAGTTGCTGCCCTACCAACGCTCCAAAGGCATGCGTGTCCTAAACACCTATGTTCACACGGGTGAAGATGGGCACGATTACTTTGTCTGGTTACGTGAGTTCGACAGTGAACAAGCGCGACAAACGATATACGCAGAGACTTACAATGAGTGGTGGATTAGCGAGATTCGACCAAAAGTGTTTGAGTTGATAGAGCAAGACTCCGTCAAAGTAACCTTGCTTGAATCAGTAGAGATGTAACCAGCAGCACTAACGCAATATAACGATGAGAAACGTTTAGAAACGTTGCGGTTTTCGGCTGTAAAGCAAGGTAGAAAACTCATCCATTTGTTTTTGTTCACGCTTAGCTTCCGCCATTTGCTTTTCTTTCTCGCGCTTTTCAATCATCCACTCGTAAGACATCCGTTCTTTACGCATGTTTAGCCAGTAATCTTGGCAGTTCACCACCTGCTCTTTAAAGTGGTTTTCTGCCTGTTTTTGCTTGGAAAGCGTTTCATCGAGCTGGGTTAAGAAGCGGTTTAAGTGGCCGTATTGGCTTGCGGTGAGTCCCGCCATACCACGGTCTACCAACTGCTGGCAGTAATCTAAGCGGTATTTTTCAATTTGCTCTACTTGGCGGTAGTAATCATCTAGCTCTGAGCGTGCTTTGTTGAGCGCCAACACCGCTTGGTCTTCGCGTTCTTTTGCTTGCTCGAGTAGGAATTCCATCGCGTTATTCATACGCTATTACCCACCCAAGATGCTCTTCAACATGTTGACGCACATGTCATAAGGCACAGACTCTTTCATGCGCTGCTGCAAGTATTCGTCCAGTTTTGGCTTGAGGGTAAATGCGCCATCGATAGCAGGATCAGTACCCGGTTTATAAGCGCCAATCGACACCAAATCTTGGTTCTTGCGGCAAATCGACAACACCTGACGTACCGCTTTCGACATCAATACATGTTCTTCAGTAGTGATTTGCGGCATAACACGGCTCACCGATTTCTCGACATCTATGGCTGGGTAGTGGCCTGCATCCGCCATTTCACGAGACAAGACAATGTGACCATCAAGAATCGCACGTGATGCATCGGCGATCGGATCTTGCAGATCGTCACCTTCGGTCAGAACGGTAAAGAACGCAGTGATCGAACCTTGATCATCGCCACCGTTACCCGCTCGCTCTACCAACGCTGGCAGTTTAGCAAATACCGAAGGCGGGTAACCTTTGGTAGCAGGCGGCTCACCCACAGACAATGCAATTTCACGCTGCGCTTGAGCGAAGCGGGTCAGTGAATCCATCAGTAGAAGAACATCTAATCCTTGGTCACGGAAGTATTCGGCAATCGTCAGTGCCGTTTGACAGCCCTTCAAACGCATTAAAGGTGAAGCATCGGCAGGGGCAGCTACCACCACAGAACGGCGGCGTCCGTCTTCACCCAAAATTTCTTCGATGAATTCTTTTACTTCGCGTCCACGTTCACCAATCAGGCCAACGACAACAACTTGCGCCGTCGTGCCTCGCGTCATCATGCCAAGAGTGACCGATTTACCCACACCAGAACCCGCAAACAGACCGATACGTTGACCTTTACCCACCGTCAGCAAGCCGTTGATGGCTTTTAAACCCACATCAAGTGGCTCAGAAATGGGCTTACGCGCTAATGGGTTAATTGGCTCAGCATTGAACGAAGCGCGGTGATCGGTATAAAGCGGGCCGAGTCCATCCAGTGGGTTACCCACACCGTCAATCACACGCCCAAGTAGCTCCATACCAACGGGCAAACCCGCTTCACTGGTTAACGGCGTCACTTTCGCGCCGGGTAAGATGCCTGTGATTTGCTCACTTGGCATCAAGAAAAGGTTATCACCAGAAAAACCCACCACTTCCGCTTCCATATGACCGGACATGGTTTCGACCAAACACAAACTGCCAATCGGAGCACGACAGCCTGTCGCTTCCAAGGTTAAGCCAACAACACGTACAAGCTTGCCTGAAGCAACCGGACGCGTAGTTAAGCCTTCAACTTTGTAGTTTTTTAAACGGTCGGCCAAGGCTTGCATGGACTACTCGCCCCCTTGATGACGATTTGCGCCACAGAAGCTGTTCAATACGCTTTTTATGCGTTCTTCCATACGGTAATTGATGCTCGATTCGCCAGCAGCAATTTGTACATCACCACGGTTCAATGAAGGCTCCGCCACCAAAGTCCAATTACGGCAATCAAGCTCTTCTTCGCCGTATGCCGAGCGAATAATCGCCACATCGTCAGGGTTCAAGTGCAAGGTGATTGGATGACCAGAAATAGGCAGCGCTTCTACAGACTGCTTCACCGTATCGAGAATAATTTGAGGATTGGTTTGTACTTCCACATGCACAACTTCTTTGACTAGGCACAGCACCATATCCACCAGCTGCTTTTCAACCTGAGCGTTCATCAGCTCCAAAGGTTGAGCAAACTGGTTGGCCAAGTTCATAAAGGTTTCCACCTGCTGCTGAATGTACTCTTGCCCAGCGGTAACACCTTCCGCTTTTCCGAGTTCGAGACCTTCTGCATGACCGGCTTGAATGCCTTCTTCTTTGCCTTTGTCGTAACCTTGCTTGAAGCCCGCTTCTTGACCTTGATACAGACCTTCTTGATAAGCGCCTTGCTTGATCAACTCAATCTGTTCTTCTGTCAGTTCAAGAACTTGCTCTTCTTCTGATTCGTCAAAGTTTGGCACCCAACCTGGATCGTAGTTAAACGCAGTTTGTTTGGCTTGTTTTGCTTTCGGCTCACCGTAATCAGGTAACCCCCAGCGCTGCGGTTCGATCATCGCATCGTCTTCATCAGGACGGATAAATCCACGTTTTCTATCGCCAGCCATGCTTAACCTACAATCTGTCTATGTTGAAATTGATTTTGAAAATAAAGTGCTTTGAAAAAGTGCATTACTACAGAAGTGCGTTCCTCCCGCCTAAACAGGAGGAACAAGAAAGGATTATAAGAACTCGTCTGCGCCGCCAGACAGCATGATTTCGCCAGCGTCTGCCATACGACGAGCAATCGCCAAGATTTCTTTCTGCGCCGCTTCTACGTCTGCTACGCGAACCGGAGGCATTGCTTCGATATCGTCGCGCATCATCTCAGCGGCACGTTTAGACATGTTCTTGAACACTTTCTCACGTAGAGAATCGTCGGCACCTTTAAGTGCTCTTTGCAGAACGTCTTGCGGAACGTCACGCAGCAATTTCTGAATACCTTGGTCGTCCACTTCCACCAAGTTCTCGAATACGAACATAAGATCTTGGATTTGTGTAGCCATGTCTTCGTCTTGGTCGCGAATTTGCTCCATCAAGATACCTTCGACGTTGTTGTCTAGGTAGTTCATGATTTCTGCTGCTGCCTTCAGGCCGCCAATCTTCGCCGCTTGTGCACCCGCTTGACCCGCGAACTGCTTCTCCATGATTTCGTTCAGCTCTGCCAGTGCTGATGGCTGAACTTCTTCTAGGTTGGCAATACGCATCATCAGATCCAGACGCACACGCTCTGGGAACTGAGAAAGGATTTCTGCCGATTGGTCCGCTTCCAAGTACGAAAGTACGATGGTTTGGATTTGCGGGTGTTCGTTGACAATGATGCTTGCCACTTGGCGAGGATCCATCCACTTAAGTGAATCCAGACCTTTCGAGCCAGTGCCCAATAGGATTTGGTCAACCAAGTTGTTTGCTTTGTCCTCACCCAGAGCAGCCACCAGCGCATTACGCATAAAGTCTTCACTGCCCATACCGATGTTGGTGTATTTCTGGATGTCTTCTAGAAACGCGCGATGCACACCAGACACTTTGTCTTGGCTTAGGTCTTTCGCTCGCGCCATTGCGCTACCCACACGCTGAACCTGTTTTGGTTCTAGGTGACGGATGATGCCAGCCGCGTCGTTTTCGTTCAGGCTCAGCAGCAAAATCGCCGCTTTCTCTTCGCCTGTCATGCTAGAGACATCAAACTCCGCTGGCAAACCTGCGCCGTTTTCATCTTGAGGTACGATATCGTTAGCCATTTTCGTTCATCCAGTTTTTCACAACTTGAGCAGCAAGCTCTGGCTCGTTTGCCACCAGAGCACGTACTGCTTTGAGTACATCTTCATCTTTGTGCAGGTTAGGCAGATCAATGCTTGAACCAAACTCAAACAGTTCACCGCTTTCGATGTCGCTACCAATCAGGCTGGTTTCACCATCCGCACCAATTGGCAAGCCATCTGGTCCGTACATTTCGTCTTCGTCGCCACTTGCTGGGTTGAGCAATTTCTTCATTGCAGGGCGAACCAGAACCAAGATAACCACGATGATCACTAGCGCACTTGCAAACCAACGAACCCAATCGTTGAAGTTTGGATGTTCCCAAATAGGTGGATCAACCATTTGCTCAAGCTCTGGCTCAGCAAACTTCACACTCAGTACATTAAGCAAGTCACCGCGGTTCTCATCAAAGCCGACGGTACCGATCAGCACCTGGCGAATCGCGTTGATTTCAGATTCTGAAAGCGGCGTGTACGTCACCTCACCCGTATCTGGGTTCACAGTACGGCGGTCTTTGATTGCAACCGAAACGGTCTGACGAGCCAACGTACCGGTTTGCTTGCGTTCGTGGCTGATGGTGGTATCAAGCTCAAAGTTGCGCGTCGATTCTTTACGTACTGAGCCTTGACCAGTCAATGTGCCGTCTTTCATCTGCGCCACGTCCTGCGGAATAGACGCATCCGCTGGCGGTTGGTTACTCAATGCACCTGGAATGCCCGCAACCATGTTGCCGTTGTTGTAATCTTCCAGCGCATATTCACTGCGCGTAGACGGCGTATTCGGATCGAAGTTTTTACGAGTTTGCTCGACGGTGCTGAAATCCATCTGGATATCTACCTGAGCGGTGTAGTTACCAAAACCTAGAATAGGCAGAAGTACTGAATCAATCTTTTCGCGCAGCGCTTGCTCTTGGCTGCGTTCTAGCTCTTGCTCTTTACGACGTGCAGCAGATGCTGGGTCTTGGGAACCTGAGCTCAGTAGACGACCGTGTTGATCGGTTACCGTAATACGAGAAGTCTTCATTCCCGGAACAGCACTCGCCACCATATCAACGATGGAATCCACTTCTTGTTGTTTCAGGTCTGCGCCTGTAGAGAGCGTCAAAAATACCGAAGCAGACGCTTCTTGGTTGTGACGAACAAACACGCTGTGTTTTGGTAGAGCGAGAAGAACACGCGCTTTACGCACCTGCTTCATCTCTTCGATGGCTTGCGCAAGTTGGCGCTCACGACTGAGCTTCAAACGCTCTTGTTCCAAGCGCTGTGATACACCAAAGCCCATGTCTTGCAGCAGAATGTCATCGCCCGCCTCTGTTGCTTGGTTAACACCTGCACGCACCATGCCTAGCTTAATCGAGTTGTAATCGCTCGATTCAACCGAAATAGTATTGCCATCTAGCTTGTAATTGATTTTTTTCTGGTCGAGGTAATCCAGCACAGGGATCAGTTCTTCGGTTTCGTATGCACCAAGTGGGCGCATTTCCGGTTCTTTCACCCAGAAGAAAAGCATTACGATTAACGCAACACAGATAGAGATGGACAGCACTAATACGACCTGACGAAGTAAATCGAGGTCTCCCACTGCCATATCGAATTTTGACGCACTGCGCTCTTCAAGATCTGGGTTTTGGCTATCCACATCCAAATCTGAGCCAGCGATCAGTGCACCATCTGCGCCGCCATCAGTGACGGTTAAATCTGTTGACTTGTCTGCCACACTTATTACCTAAAATTACACTGGCATGTTCATGAGATCCTTATAGGACTCAACGAGCTTATTGCGGATTTGTACAGTGGCATCGAAGGCAACACTGGACTTGTTACGAGCAATCATAACGTCAGAAAGGGAAACATCGGCATCACCACGGTCAAAACGCGTTTGCAGATCGCCCGATGCTTTTTGAAGTGAGTTTACGTTATTGATGGCTTTCGTTAGGAGATCACCAAAATCTGCCCCAACTTTCGCACCTGTTGCAACGGGAGCGGTGTTGGTCGCCTCCACCATCATGGCGCGCATTTCTGCCTGAATACCATCAACTTTCATTGTCACCTCTAAGCCAAAAGTTTGACTATTAAATAAAACTGATTATTGACACAGCAATTACTGTGCCATAAGACAATAGTGCCGTAGTGTACCCACACTTTTGTCCTATGGCTATTTATGTGAATACTAAGCCGGAATATCGATACCAGCGTCACGCATTTTGGCAAGTTTGTAGCGCAAAGTACGTGGACTGATGCCCAGTTTCTCTGCCATTTCTTTACGACGACCGTTGCATTCGATCAGCGTTTCCAAAATGATCGCGTATTCTTGGTCACGCAGTTCACCACCGAGACCTTCGCCACCGACAGCCACACGGTTGATCGATTCAACTTGCGCGACAGGCTTAACATCGGGCACCAAGACCTCTGAGTTTTGAACCACAGACTGCAGGCTGCTCGCATCTTGCCAATCTACACCTTCTAGCAAAATGTGTTCTGCATCGATGTCACCGTTTTCACTCAAAATCAGAGCACGCTGAACCACGTTATCCAGCTCACGAACGTTACCCGGCCAAGGGTATTGAAGCAGCTTATCTAACGCGACTTGAGAGAACTTCGGCACAGGCATGCCCATCTTGCTGCAATGACGTTCTGCTAGATGCTGAGCCAATGGCGAGATGTCACCTTTACGTTCACACAGTGCAGGCCATGAGATTGGGAATACGTTCAAGCGGTAGTACAAATCTTCACGGAAGTTGCCTTCCGACACATACTGCTTAAGGTCACGGTTACTGGTTGCCAATACACGTACATCCAGTTTGATGCTCTTACGACTACCCAAACGCTCCACTTCACGCTCTTGAAGAACGCGCAGCAGTTTCGCTTGTAGGTTTAGGTCCATCTCACTGATTTCATCCAGCAAGATAGTACCGCCTTGGGCTTGTTCGAATTTACCCGGGCACGCTTGTACCGCGCCAGTAAATGCACCTTTCTCGTAACCAAATAGTGTCGCTTCCAGCATGTTGTCTGGAATCGCTGCACAGTTGATCGCAACAAAGGGGCCGTCTTTACGGTTTGAAGCGTTGTGAATGTAACGAGACATGACTTCTTTACCCGAGCCACTTGGGCCCAAGATCATCACGTTAGCATCGGTGCGCGCCACTTTGTCAGCCAAAGCCAATAGACGCAGACTTTTCTCGTCTGCTACGACTGCATCACCGTTGTCATCACTTTTGATTGGTGCGTAACGGCTCACCATGTTGAGCAAAACTTCTGGTGCAAATGGCTTCGCCATGTAATCAATCGCACCTTCTTTCATTGCCGACACAGCGTCTTCAATGTTTGCGTAAGCCGTCATAAGAAGAACTGGCATGTTTGGCCAATTCTGTTTGATATTACGTAGCAGAGCCAAACCGCCCATGCCTGCCATTTGCACGTCAGAAACCACAATGTCTACCGCGTTCGACTTCAGCTTAACCAACGCGTCTTCCGCACAATCGGCTTCTAACCACTCGTACCCTGCCAGAGCCAGAGTATCCACTAGGGCTTCACGAAGACCCTCATCGTCTTCTACGATCAGCACTTTGCTTTGCGCCATTATGATTCTCCAGTAATTGTTATCGACAAAAGCCGCTTACTGCGCTTCTGCTTGCACTCGCTCTAGCGGAATGCACATGGTAAAGCAGGCTCCATCACCCTGCTCTGAAATAAGTTCCAATCGGCCGTCATGGGCACGGCAAACCATTTGAACCACAGCGAGCCCTAACCCGGTTCCTTGAGAACGCGTGGTAAAGAATGGCTCCATAATTTTTGCTTGCAGTTCTTTTGGTACACCCGGACCGCTGTCTTGCACAGAAATGCGCAATTCACCGTTCACAGGGCGGAAAAAGACATCTATCTGCGATTCCTTTCCTGACATCTGAATCGCGTTCATCACTAAGTTACTCAGTGCTGAAGCAATGGCGTTAGCGTTGCCTAACAGCTCAGTGTGTTCTTCTTCCACTTCTAGGAAGTAGTCAATGTTGTTGTTCTTCAGCGCGGTTTCGACCATTGGCTGATATTCAGCAACTAACTGAGAAATGTTAAAAGGCTTAATGACTTTATTATCACCATCTTTAGCAAAAAGCAGCATATCATTAACCTGCTTTTCCAAATCGTGCAGTCGATCCATTAATTTGCTTTGAAATCTATCTTTTGTCGCCGGAGGGAGATTTGGCGCTGCTAAATTAGATGCATACAACATGGCGCTCGATAATGGTGTTCTGACTTGGTGTGCCAAAGACGCCACCATACGGCCTAACGATGACAAACGTTGTAAGTCACTCACGCGAGATTGCAGTAAACGCGTTTCCGTTAGATCGGTGATCAAAATGAGTTGGCCAGTCGCCGATGCCGAGATCGCTAGACGAACTTTACGACCATTGCGCAGTGAGACTTCATGACCATCATCTTCGCGCGGATCAAACACCGCTTGGATGATGTTGAACCATTTCTCGTCGACCAGTGGAATTTCAAGAATGCGGTGCGCCTCTGGGTTGGCTTCACGCACCACACCGTGGGTATCTAGTAAGATCACACCAGCGGGCATCACGTCCAAAACCTGCTTATAACGCTCTACTTGATTCTCTACTGAGTCTAAATGGGATTGGTTGGTGTTATTGTCCATTCACTGCCTGTCGAAATATCGCCATTTAAATACTAAAACAGCTTGGCAAGCAATTAGCGTACCAAGCTGTTTTCTATATTTATCATAGCGTTATGTCATCGACAAGAAGTTGACACTAAGAAATGTGCGGTTTTATTGTCAGAAAAGATAACAAGCTGCCTGAGATTCAACCGCTTTAACGCCAGGGTGACCCTAGCGTTGAAGGTTGTACTTACGCATTTTCTCAACCAGTGTTGTGCGTCGCATCCCTAGCATATCTGCAGCTCTTGCTACCACACCACCTTGTGCTTCAAGCGCTTGGCTGATCATGTTGACTTCCATATCCGCAAGCAGCTCTTTCAAGTTCACCCCTTCTGGTGGCAATCCTTGAGGTGCATTCATGTTGTGGTCCAGATCGTTCTGCTCATCAAAGCTGAAGTTCTCAGAGAAGATATCTTGGAACACATCGCGTTCTTGCTCTTCCGCAGAGGTAAATGGGTTACCTTCTGGTTGGAATTCTGGGATATCGCTGTAACGGTATTTGGTTGGTAAGTGATTCACGTCCACTAGGCTATTCGGGTACAGGATCACCATACGCTCAACAAGGTTAGCAAGCTCGCGGACGTTACCCGGCCAGTTATGCTCCATCAATGAATTGATGGCACGAGGCGTAAAGCAGATTGGCTGTCCACCCTCCGCTTCAAGGCGAGTCATCAGCTCTTGTAGCAACAATGGGATATCTTGCTTACGCGCTTTTAGCGCTGGCATTTCAATTGGGAAGACATTCAAACGGTAGAAAAGATCTTCACGGAATGTGCCGTCGTCGATCATTCCTTCTAGGTTTCGGTGTGTTGCTGCTACCACTCGAACGTTCACCTTGATCGTCGTATTACCACCAACACGCTCGAAGCAACGCTCTTGCAGTACACGCAATAACTTCACTTGCATCGACATCGGCATATCGCCAATTTCATCAAGGAAGATGGTGCCACCCTCAGCCAATTCAAAACGGCCTTTACGCGCAGTTAAAGCACCAGTAAATGCACCTTTTTCGTGACCAAACAGTTCACTTTCTAGTAGCTCTGGGGGAATGGCGCCACAGTTGATAGGCACAAACGGACCATTGCGGTAAGCAGAATGGTAATGAATGTTTCGTGCTACCACTTCTTTACCTGTACCAGATTCACCCAAGATAAGTACGTTTGCTTCAGTACCTGATACTTGTTCGATCAAATGACGAACTTCTTGAATGCCTCGGCTTTGGCCTACAAGGCTACGGAAAAGCGTGTTTTTGCGTGCGCTTGCTACCACGTTTACGCCTTTACGACCAAGGAAGTCTTTGCAATGACGTAACGCTTCGCTAAGTTGCGGGTAGTTGAGCGGTTGCTCTAATTCACCGACAAAGTTTGGCAAATCATCAACGGGCAATGGGAAAGAGCCCATGACGAGAAGTGGGATATGGTACGCTTCGTTGAGGTGAGCCATCACCGCTGTCGCTGCATGACCCGCAGAGATGTTACCGACAATGCAGCCTGACCAAACGGCTGACCAGTCAACATCGCCTAGCTGATCAGAACTGACCGCTTCGCAACTTTCTCCAACAAATTCCAATATATTGCTTATATTCAAACGACTTGGTGCATCGTCATCGATTACAAGCAGCTTTGCCAAACCTTGCATAAGTAAGAATGATTGCCTTTATTATGGGGTTGTTGCGGCCAGACCTTGATTTGCGCAATTGAGTGTTAGAAAGGGGGGACCACTCTCAATTAGCGATAGACAAAATAGGAAAATCAGCAACAAAAAAAAGCCATTAGGGCCACTAATGACTTCTATTTTATTTGAATAAAAAAATAAGGCAACCAAGCAATAAAGAGGTGTGAGCTCTATTGTAACTTTATCTAACTCATTTCTATGCAATTTGGCACAATACCCTACTCATTAAGTAAGGTATTGTTTTATCGATTAAATGCCGACTTCCGCTGCCGTTAGGTTGTGGAACTCAGTAGGAATCTGGTCCCAAGCTGATTTGATTTCGCGAATAATATCAATAACATCATCAATTGGTTGAGGATCATTCTGGTGGTTCGCAGCCGAGATCTGAGTGATCATAAATTCGTAAAGTGAATCTAAGTTTGAAGCAATGTCACCACCATCTTCCATAGATAGACAACTACGCAGTGCGATGATGATGTCCAACGCCTTACCCAAGCGTTCACCTTTTGCAGGAATGTTGCCTGCTTGCATTGCTGCTTTACCTTGGATCAGACGCTCAATTGCACCTGCCATTAGCATTTGAATGACTTTGTGCGGAGACGCCGCACTCAGCTGGCTGTCGACTGATACCTTTTTGTATGCTTGCAAAGAACCGCGCATAGTATTCCTCTTTTATATAAATTTTTTGTACTGCTGAAGCGAACGTTGACCATAACGGAACTTGTGAAGCTCTTTACCGACTTTAGTGGTTTCGTTTTGCATCAGCTCAACAATACTTTTGGTACGAGTGAGCAAGTCTTGCCACTCTGCTTCCTGCTTCACCAATGGATTGTTCTCAACAATGGACAGCAGGTTTTGCAATAACCGTTCCCTGATATCGACCAAGTGAAGGATTTCTTCAGTATTAAAGTCGACTTTTTCCAGCTCTTGCGTAATTAGTTGATCAATATCACTAATTTCTATGAGTGCATCTTTCATCTATTGACCCAACGCGTTCATCAGCGCCCCGAGTTGGCCCTGCATCTTACCCGTTGCATCTTGCATCGCGGCGAACTTAGCGTGAGTACGCTTCTCTAAACTGTCCATGCGGCGATCCAATGCCGCTTGGTCGTCTCCAAGGCGGTAGTTTTGTTCAGTTAGGCTCTTCTCTCGCGTACGGATGCTACCCGTAAAGCCGGTAATGCCTTGGATTGCGTCTTCAACGCGTTTCGCGAAACCTGTGTTACCGCCAAAGAACTTCTCCAACTCGTTAAAGTTGTTGTTCAATTGGCGATCCAACATGTCATAGTTGATTTCTAACGTACCTTGACGTGTGGTGGTGATACCGAACTCAGTCAAGGATTTCAGATCTTCCGGTGCTTTCTCTATCGAGGTTGAAAAGACCGATTTCAAACGTGCATCAGCGTTACGTACCGTACTGTCACCCGCTAACGGTCCTTTCTGGCCTGTCGTCGGGTCGACACTGGCAAGTGCTTTAGAGGTTTGATAGAACGAGTTGTACGCGGAGACGAAGTTTTCAATATCTGACCGTACACTCTGACGATCATACTCAACGCCAATCTCAGCCGGGGGTTTACCCAGTTCCGATTTGCCTTTCAGCGTCAGGTTCACCCCCTCAATGGCGTCTTCGATCACGTTGTTGTGGCTCGAAAGCTGTGCAACGCCATCAAGCATCACTTGCGAATCCTGACCAGCTTGCACTTCAGTCATGCCTGAATACACTTCAAAGGCTTTTTGCGCTTCTGCGATCTTAGCCTCTGCAACGTCGATTTTCTCAAGACGCTCACGCTCTTCTGGCTCTAGTTTAGCGCGATGGATTTGCTTCGCTTGTTCTTCCGTCAGTTCACCACGAGCCACCTTTTGGTCAAGCTCTTGCTTTTCATCGGCAATCTTTTGCTCAATTTCCGCTTTCTCTTGTTCGAGCTGCTGTTTAGCTTCTTTGGTTGTGACGTAAGAGTCAGTCAGCGTACCTGAGGCTGCATTGTTCCAGCCCGGAACGTCTGGTGCTTTCGCGATGGCTTCTTCATCCAGCTCTAATTCTGGCGGACGGTAAGAATCTAGGAGTGTGCCTGAAGCGGTTTCTGTCCAACCGGGGATGCTGTCTTGCGGACGCATACCCGCTCGTTTATTGGCAGCATCAATTGCTTCTTGTCCTGCTTTCGCCGCAGCGGCACCCGCTGCAGAGATCGGTTCATCCGTTGCGCCATCTTGCGCATTCTCTGCCGCTTTTTGTTCTTCAGGAGGTATAGGATTGCCGTCTGCATCCACCTGTTCAGGTTGGTCTGCATCGGTGTTTGACTCTGGTTCTTTAAGGGGGCCAAGTACGGCTTCTGCCTCTTCACGAGCTTCTTCAAGCGCGTTCACTCGGTCTTCCAGAGTTTTGTATTCGAAATGTTTCAGGGGATTTCCGGCTTCGGCATCCACACTGACTTTGATTTGATGGTCCTTGCCCGAAAGGTTCGAAGCAAGAATCAAACGCGGCCCTTCTACGTCGTTAATAACGGAAGCACGTACGCCAGGGTTATCCTTAGCGCCGTTAATTCCACGAACGACATCAACTAGCTCAGAGCTAGAACGGACATTAACGTCGAAGGTGTCATCACCAAGAGAAATCTGCAGCTTACCAGCGCCAAACTTGGCGTCTTCTGGCAAAACGTCAGAAGCCACTTTATGGCTCTGTGCAAGCTGCAACACATCGATAGCATACTTACCGGCTATAGCGTCTGTTGTTGCGGTCGCGGATACGACTGCGTCGTCCGTTGTCTCTACAGAACGAACGGCAAACGCCTTCTCCTGACGAAAGTTCGTCATGAGATTCTTCATCGTATCCAACGATTCTCTGAGTCGCCCATAGGCACTGATGCTGGCGTCAATTGTCGCGCGCTCGTTGTCGATGCGTTGCTGCTTTGGCACACGCTCGGCATCTACAATTTTGCTGACCATGGAATTGATATCCATGCCGCCAGACATCCCCAAAGGGCCTAAACTCATCAAATCACCTCAAAAACGACTTACACCTTTTCAACTAACAAACCACGGTTAGCTGTGTGCTCAGCTAGGCGACGCAATACCACGAGCATTTCTTCATCAGGGATCTGACGAATTACATCACCGGTTGTGGCTTCGTAAATCGTCACAACGTCTCGGCCCGATTCTTCATCGACTCGAAACGCTACCCCTTTATTCATGGCGCTCACAAATTCATTCATTTGCTCGACCATTTTTTCGCGTTCTTCTTTGTTCAGCTCTTGGCGAGATTCCGCCATTTCAATCGCAGCTTGAACAGAGAGTTCGCGTTCGGCATCGTTCGGTTTTTCAACGGGAGCGGTGCCGTTAGAACTTGCTGTGCTAGGCGTGCCTATGCCATTTTCTTTAGCAACTTTTGTGCCACTCGGTGTGCCGTAAGGCTGGATGTTCGACGTGTAGGAGGATATTTCCATTACAATCTCCCTTCCACCTTATGAGCTAACGATTAGGTCTATCGCGTTGGTGATGGTATCACTAGGCTGAGTCGACCCAATTAGCCCAACAAGCTTAGCGCTGCAGATGGTGACTGCTTCGCTTGTGCCAGGATTGAAGTACTTGCTTGTTGAAGGATTTGCGACTTAGTCATTGCTGTCGTTTCCTTCGCGTAGTCAGTATCTTTAATACGGCTGTTAGACGCGTTAACGTTCTCGTTAATGTTGTCTAGGTTGCTGATAGCGTGGTTGAAACGGTTTTGGAATGCACCAAGAGACGCACGTTGGCTGTCTACTGATTTTAGTGCGCCGTCAATGATCGCTACTGCTTCTTGAGAGCCTGCAACTGTGGTTACGTCGATGTCTTTAACCGTTACGTCTTTTGCATCGCCGAAGCCAATTTCACCCGCTAGGTTGCCAGAGAACTCTACATCGCCTGTTACTTTTTGAGTAGCAGCGAATACTTGTAGCTTGCCATCTTCACCAACAGATGCTTTTACATCTTCGCTTTGACCGTTGATGTAAGTTGCTAGCTGCTCGATATCATCGCCTTGTTTCGCGTTGATAGTCAGCTCTTTCTCTTCACCTTGCTTGTTGGTGTAAGTCATCTTAAGTTCAGTGTTATCACCTACTGCCCAAGATGCATCTTTGCCATCTTCTGCTGAGTAGCTCTTACCGCCCATTGCAGAAGTATCAGAACGTAAGTTACCCATAGAAAGCATTACTGCTTCACCAGAGTCCGCACCGATTTGGAAAGATTGAGTACCGTAAGTACCGTTAAGAAGCTTGTTACCACCAAATGAAGTTGTTTCAGCGATACGGTTTAGTTCGTCGTTAAGTGCTGTTACTTCTTCTTGAATCGCTACACGCTCAGAACGCGAGTTTGAACCGTTCGCAGATTGAAGCGATAGGTCACGCATACGTTGTAGGATGTTGGTAGATTCATTCATTGCACCTTCAGCAACCTGTGCAATAGAAATACCGTCGTTCGCGTTTTTCACAGCCATGTCTAGACCACGGCTCTGTGCATTCAAACGGTTAGAAATCTGTAGACCTGCAGCATCATCTTTCGCGCTATTGATTTTATAACCCGAAGACAAACGCTCCATTGATTTTTGTTGACCTTCAGCCGCTTGGTTTAGGTAACGCTGTGCGGTCATCGCAGAAACGTTAGTATTAACGTTAATCGCCATAGTTGATCTCCTTAAGGCTTTAGTTGATGTACAGTCGTGTCTCTCACCTCACTTAGGTACATCTCATTTCTCTCAGTCCCTTTAACGGCGGCCTATAAATATCCTTTAGGAGAAATTTTCAATTTTTTGCGATTAATTTCTTTGGCTTACTGAAGTGTGATGCATCTCTAATATTGTAACTAGAAGTAACTCAAGCTTGTCCAAACCTCAAAAACAGACATAAAAAAACCCAGCCGAAGCTGGGTTTACTCGCTCATCTCTCACCACGAGCCAATGGGATTCTCGCCTTAGGTTATCAATTAACCTAGTAGGCTTAGCGCTGAGTTAGGCGCTTGTTTCGCTTGCGCAAGGATTGAGCTTGACGCTTGCGATAGA